>NZ_AKVN02000001.1:4522500-4822500 GCF_000271485.2 Pelosinus fermentans DSM 17108 | reverse complement strand
ATACAACCTGAGCCTTACACAGGAAAGTAAGGAAGCGAATCTTAGTTCCTCAAATGTAACAGCGGAAAAAGATGATACTGAGAATACAATTGAATCATAAGTTCATTTCAGGGAGTCATTTAACATTTCGATTTATAAAAAAATCAGGAAACGGCATAAATCGCCGCTTCCTGATTTTTTTATAAATTGTGCAATGTGATATCAACAACAATGAACCGCGAAGGGGATGTTCTTAGATTGCGTAAATTTGTCATTGCGAGCACATAGCGAAGCAATCTCTTGGCAGGCAGGGGATTGCTTCGTTACGCTCGCAATGACAATATAAATAGGTCCCTTTGCGTCTTCGCGGTTCAAACGTTTTTATTTTTAATGAAGTATTGTTTTATTTATAAACTTAATTTGGTTTTAATTCTTTCAATTGCTTCAATGGTGGCTTCTTTGTTGCCAAAGGCTGTCAATCTGAAGTAACCTTCTCCAGATGGACCAAAGCCAGTACCAGGAGTACCTACAATATGTACTTCATGGAGCAGCTTGTCGAAGAAAGACCAAGAATCCAGTCCTTTTGGTACTTTCAGCCAAATGTAAGGTGCATTTACGCCACCGAAGGTTTGTATGCCAATACTTTCTAGACCTTCCTTAATGATTCTTGCATTATCCATATAATATTTTACGATACTCTTGATTTCAGCTTGACCTTCAGGAGTATAAGTCGCTTCCGCACCTTTTTGGATAATATAAGGAGTACCGTTGAATTTAGTCGTTTGTCTGCGGTTCCATAATTTATTTAAGGCGTGTTTCTCGCCATTAGCAGTTAGAGCCAGAACGGTTTTAGGTACAACGGTATAGGCACATCTAGTACCAGTAAAACCGGCTGTTTTGGAGAAAGATCGAAACTCAATAGCGACTTCTTTGGCACCTTCAATTTCATAGATGCTGTGAGGAAGCTCTGGATCTTGGATATATGCTTCATAAGCAGAATCAAATAAGATAATGGAGTTGTTTGCTCTTGCATAATCAACCCATTTTTTCAATTCTTTTTTAGAAAGTGTGGTGCCTGTAGGATTATTAGGAACACATAAGTAAATAAGGTCTACTTTTTCTGTAGGTAACTCTGGAACAAAATTATTTTCTGCATTGCAGATTAAATAGGTGACATTTTCAAAGATGCCATTAGAAAAATCACCTGTTCTACCTGCCATTACGTTGGTATCCAGATATACAGGATATACAGGATCAGTAATCGCAACTTTGTTATGTACACCAAAAATCTCTTGAATATTACCTACATCGCTTTTGGAACCGTCACTGACGAAGACTTCATCTTCTTCAAGTTCGATACCTCTAGAACGATAATCAGTTTCAATGATCTTTTTGATGAGGAAGTTATAACCTTGTTCTGGTCCATAGCCTCTAAATGTTTCGGCGTGTGCCATTTCATCCACGGCTTTGTGTAAGCCTTCAATGACAGCAGGGGTTAAAGGCTGTGTAACATCACCAATTCCCAATCGAATGATATTTGCTTCTGGAAATTCTGTTTTAAAAGTTGTAACTCTCTTTGCGATTTCTGCAAACAAATAACTGCCAGGGAGTTTCAAATAGTTTTCGTTAATTAAAGCCATTAATATAAGCTCCTTCCATAATTATGATACATTTTAACTAAAGAATTTGTTAGTTTGATATAGTATTTACATACTTATGATTTCTATTGATTCAGTAGTTACATATCGTATAGCCTTATTATACTATATATGACTATTTTCCTGCATATATTATGGGAGGATATTTTTAAAAAAACTTAAAAATTATTATTTGCAGCTTCGGTTACACCACTATATACATTCTATTTTATCCAAAACATCAGTTTTCATTACGTAAGTCTTGCAGACCTTGCCTTTATATTATGATGGGGACTAGTATCGGTACTAATATAGGTGCTACCATAATTGTAATAATACCGGCAACAATCATCGTTAAGCTTGCGATAGCCCCTTCAATAGAGCCTATTTCATATGCCTGTGCTGTTCCCGCTCCATGTGCCCCCATTCCCAGAAGCATGCCTTTACTAACTTGATGATGAATGGGAAGCCATTTTAGAATAAAAGGACCTGCAAAGATCCCTACAATACCTGTTACGATGACAAAACTAGCTGTCATGGCAGGAAGGCCACCAATGGTTTGAGAAATATTCATTGCAATGGGAGTGGTAATGGAGCGTGGCGCCAAGCTATCAAGAAGTTGCGGCGTCAAGTGAAACAATTTACCATACATAACGGAAGATACGATTGCGATGATCGAACCTCCGAGAACACCAAGGGCAATTTCTAATGCATATTTCTTTAATAACGCTCGATATTTATACAAGGGAACTGCAAAAGCGACGATTGCCGGCTGCAGCATATTCGTAATCCATTGTGTACCTGCAGAATAGGTTTCTAAAGAAACATGAAATGATAATAGCAAACTGATTAATATAAAAGGGCAGATGACTAATGGTGATAAAAAAACGGATTGCTTTTTTCTATATAAAATTTTTGCTCCTGCATAGCTAAGAATTGTAATAATAAAGCTAAATCCTGCTAACATATTATCGTCCCTTTCCTATCTTATTCAAAAATTCGGCAAGTAATCCTGTAGAAATCATCACCGTTACGGTGCTGAGGAAAATAACGAATCCAAAACTTGCTCCATTGGTTATGATTAACTGTTTATACTGAACCACTCCGACAGCTGATGGAATAAAAAATAGAATTAATTCTGCAATGAGAAGGTTGGCACCTGTCTCGACCCATTCTAAAGAAATGATCTTTGCTTCTAATAAAAGAAAAATAAATAAGATTCCTAATATACTGCCAGGAAAATGCAAATCAAATACCTGCGTTATTTTATTACTCAATAGGGCAATTCCCAGTAATCCACCAATTTGAGCAATACATTTTAAAATGTACATTTTATTCGCCTCCATGTTATATAAGTAGTATATAGCATTACTAACCATGCGTAAAATTCATAATAACAATTAAAATTATTGGTTTTGACTATGATTGTTAATCTACTCAAACATAAGAAGCTGTCAATGCACAGAGCAAAAATAAAATCCTCCTTTGTGTCTTCGCGTTTCAACTGCTTTGCTTTACCTATCGGTCATTTAAATTTTATACGATAAAAAAGGAGGCTGCCCTCACCATAAGTTTTTTAAACCTATGGTGAGGGCAGCCTCCTTCTTCCTTATATTATCTGCCGCGGGCTTGTTCTCTGAGACGTGCTACACGCTCAGCGGTAGCTGGATGAGTGCTAAATAAGTTCGTCATCCATTGTCCCGTCCCGCTTAATGGGTTAATGATGAATAAATGAGAGGTAGATGGTGTGGAAGCAGGCAGCACTTTATGTTTGGCATAATAGTCAATTTTCTCTAAAGCGCTTGCTAATGCTAATGGATTGTTTGAAATGGCACCACCAATTTCGTCGGCCATATATTCTCTTGAGCGAGAAATTCCTAATTGGATAAGAGTTGCAGCAATTGGAGCTAATACGATAGTAAAGAGTGTGCCTAGAAGACCGCCATTATCGTCTTCATTGCTGCGCCCCATACCGAAGATAGCTGACCATTGAGCCATGTGGGCGATCCAGGTAATAACGCCTGCGATTGAAGCAACAACGGTACTAATGAGTGTATCGCGATTTTTAATATGAGCTAATTCATGAGCGATAACACCTGACAATTCGTCATACGATAGAGTTTTCATAATCCCGGTAGTAACTGCGACAACACCATATTGAGGGCTGCGTCCTGTAGCAAAGGCGTTAGGGACATCGGAATCAATTACGTAGACTCTAGGCATCGGCAAGTTTGCCCTATGGGCAAGATTGGCTACCAGCTTGAAGAGGTCAGGACCTTGCTCAGATGTAATTTCCCGGGCACTATACATACGCAGAACCAGTTTATCACTAAACCAATAACTTCCTAAATTCATAGCCAAGGAGACTATCAGCATGATACCTACTCCGGATCTGCCGCCAAATAGACCACCAATTGCCATTAATAGACCTGTTAGGGCTGCTAACAATAAGGTTGTTTTTAGATTGTTCATTATAAAAAAGCCTCCTTTTGATTTGTTCTTTGAGTAAAAATCAAGATATAGTAAACAGACCTTGCCCACATACTGTTAGATATGAGGCAAGGTCTTGCTTGCAATTATGATTGCCAGTATAGCCGGGATGAATCCGTGTTGACGGCAGATACTGTACAGCTACTCCCCTTGCAGGGTATTTATATCTTTGTTTGCCTATATAATAACATGAGGTTATATAATTGTCAATAATTATTCTTTTTTAAGAAAAGAAAGCTTGTATTTCCAGAATTACTTTTCAAAGTGAATGGTTAGGTTAATAATTTCTGGCGAATTGCCAATACGGACAGGGGGACCCCATGTACCGAAGCCGCAAGAAACGATTACCTGTAAACTTTCTTTTTGCAGATATCCCCAGTCTAATTCGTAGAGTCTTTTTGTGATCAGGCTATTTGGAAATAATTGCCCCAAGTGAGTGTGCCCGGATAGCTGTAAATCAACTCCTTGATCGACTGCATCTTGTAAATCTTTGGGTTGATGATCAAGAAGGATAATCGGCAGCCTATGATCAATGCCTTCCATGACAGTTTTCAGGTCTTGCCTCAAGGCCCCTGTATAACGCATTTTTGCAAGATCATCCCGGCCTACCACATAGAAACTATTATCAATTAGGGTCCATTGATCCCGCAGTATATGGATATTGCCTTGCTCTAGATATTCAATAGCAAGATCTGTTTGCTGATCGAAATATTCGTGATTTCCTAATACCGCATAGGTACCTAGTTTAGGGCGAAGTTTACGAAATGTCTCGATCATATTCTGATTTGGCAGAACATTGATATCATTATCAATAATATCCCCAGGAATCAGTACAATATCAGGCTCTAGTTGATTAATTCGATTGACTAATCGTTTTAAACGACGATTGTCAACAATCTGTCCCAAATGAATGTCAGAGACCATGACGACTTGTAAGGTTTCTAAAGAACTTGTTCCTGCTGTTTTGGGTATTGTGATCTCATAGTTGATAGTCACTGGATGACGAGCGTTCCACGTACCATAAGCAATCAGACAGGTTGTGACCAGAAAAACCGTGGCTGCCACCCGCAAAGAATGTTGTTTTAAGGTTAGCGGTAAAAAGGGATTGTATGCATCGATGAAACGCAGAATATCAATAAAAAGAGTAAATAAAAATAAATAATAGATCATGCCGAGCCAAAAAGAACCAGTCAAAAGAAGGGTATCACCAAGGGTTGAAGGAGAGAGTTTTTGAATGAAACTGCCCAGAGGGTAACTCAATGCAAAAAGACCGAAAATAAAGAGATAGCTTAGGGAGAAAATAAGAGGTGATTTTCTTCGTAAGGATTGCCAGCCTCGTATCCCAATATAAAAATTTATGGCACTATAGAGTAGTAGTACAATGATGATCATGATAATGTATGCGCTCCTTCATATAGTCAACGTTGCTATATATGCTTCAAATCAATGTGATACATGGCAGTCGTCACCGGATAATAGATAAGTCTATTTATTTATTTTCGTGACCGGTTGAGGATTTCCTGCCATAGATAGGATACGGAGACCGTTTTATCCGATATAGTTATGTTTTCGTTATATCTACTCTTTCTCTGTGTCCTCTGCGCCTCTGTGGTTCGATCCTGTTTATGTCTTCGTGGTTTTAAAGGTTTTGTTTTTTTAAGGATGTGCAGCGTTTTTCTTATTATACTTCTTATTATGCAGGATTTAGTGAGAAGGGAATCGAAATTGATAATTTTATATATAATTGTAATACGCTAATAGCAGATTGAAAGTTAGGTAAAAAAAGGGAGAAGTAGAATGGATAATCAACAGATTTGTGGACCTCTTGGGCCAGTTGATGAAGACTTGATCATAAAGACATGTCAGGAGTTAGTGCAAATTCCCAGCTATACAGGGCAAGAACAAGAAATTGCGGACCTGTTGGTAGAGAAGATGCTTGCTTTGGGGTATGACTCGGCTTGGATAGATGGCGTGGGCAATGTAATCGGTGAGATTCGCGGACATCATCCGGGTCCTAAAGTGTTGTTTGATAGTCATATCGATACGATACCTGTGAGTGGTACTGAAATATGGATTCATGATCCTTTTGAGGGATTGGTTGAGAATGGACGTATTTATGGCCGTGGGGTTGTGAGCATGAAGGGAGCTTTGTCCGCAATGATATGCGGCTTGGCACCTTTGATCCAATATAAAGATGAGCTATCTGGATCTGTATTTGTATCCGGTACAGTTGGCAAGGAACAGTTTGAAGGATTGGCCTTTCGTCAAGTGATCCAAGTAATAAAGCCAGACTATGTGATTGTTGGAGAAGCTTCTGATTTGGAGATTTGCTATGGTCAGCGGGGGCGCGCTCAAGTGATCGTGGTGACGAGAGGAAAAGCCGCTCATTCTGCTGTTCCCTTAGCAGGGAAGAACGCCAGTGATATGATGTTAAGTTTAGTACCAGAAATTAAGAAGCAAACAACCTTTTCAATGAGTTCCTTAGGGCAGGGGAGTCTAGAACTAGTAAGTATCGCCTCAGCGCCCTGTCCGGGGAGTTCTACAGTGCCCCATACATGTTGGGCTACATTTGACCGGTATATGGTCCAGGATGAATTAGAAACAGATATCTTGCAGCCAATTCATAAAGCGATTGCTGTATTGCAGCACCAGGATGCTGATTTTACCGCGGAGGTAGGGATTGCTGAGTCTGGTCTTGAATGCTATACAGGACAATATTTGTCGGGAAAACGGTTTTTCCCTGGGTGGATACTATCCCCTGAACATGAATTGGTAAGTGGTGTCCAACAAGCTTTAGGCAAAGCTGGCTTTACCCCTGCACTTTCCACTTATACTATTTCCACGAATGCTAGTTACTCTGCTGCGATAGCCAACGTTCCTACTATCGGTTTTGGTCCTGGCTGTGAGAAGGATATGCATATTGCAGATGAGAATCTAAGAGTAAATCAATTAACAGCTGCAGCGGCGGGCTATCAGGCGATTGCTTGTCAATTTTTGCTTACAAAGGAACAAGAAAGTAGTGAAAGGTGGCGATGACTATTTTGGAAAGCAATAAAGAGGGATGGGAATATCTAAGAGAGATACCTGTTTTTGCAAAGCTGCCGGAAAAGCAACTGGAGATTATTCATAATCATACAATTGAGAGGCGCTTTCGCAAAGGCATGATTATTTTTCTGGAAGGTGATGCGGGTGAAGGATTTCATTATGTAAAAAGCGGCAAAGTAAAGGTTCTTAGAACTTCTGATGATGGGCGGGAACATATTATTAAGATTTTAGGGGCAGGAGAAATTTTCGCTGAGGTGCTGATGTTTAATAACCGGCCTTATCCGGCGACTGCTGTGGCAGTAGAGCCTTCTTGTATTGGTATGATACGTAATATAGACTTAGAGCAGCTGGTACTTACGAATAATGAGCTGGCATTGCAGTTAATAAAAGCGCTAAGTCAGCGATTAATCTATGCACAGCAGAAGATTAAAAACTTGGCTTTGAATGATGTAATGTCACGTACCGTAGAAGTCTTATTGCGCTTAAGCCAGGAACAGGGTGATATCAAAGACAATGGCGTAATTGAACTCGCTCTTGATTTATCGAGGCAAGACTTAGCAAATCTAGTAGGGACAACAAGGGAAACGGTAACAAGGACGTTAAGTTCTCTCAAAAAAGATAAATTTATCGATTTTGACGGTCAGAAAATAAGAATTCTGGATGTGGAATATTTAAGACGTTTAATTTCCTGAGTATACGAAAAGTCAAAACAAAAGACGCTAAAGAGATCGTTTTAAAAAAACTTTTGAAACGCGAAGACGCAAAGAGTATGAAGAAAACAAAAGAAAGGGTAATTAATATTTTCTTCGTTTTATCTTTGTGTCTTCGCGTTTCAGTGCTTTTTTTTAGCCCCAAGTATACTTTCTGATTCATAAAAAAATCCTGGATGAATTTCATCCAGGATTTTTTATTTAGCCAAGAATGGCTTTTAGATCTTCATCAGGAGTGGTAATGAGCTGTAAACCGAAGGACTCATTTAATACTTTGAATACATTTGGTGAGATGAAAGCCGGTGGTGTAGGACCAATGCGAATGTTTTTAACTCCTAAGTGCAGCAGAGTTAAGAGAATCGCTACTGCTTTTTGCTCATACCAGGATAGAACAAAGGAAAGTGGCAGGTCATTTACGCCGCAGTTAAAGGCTTTAGCCAAGGCTACTGCTACTTGAATACCTGAGAATGCATTGTTGCATTGTCCTAGATCCAAGAGGCGAGGAATGCCGTCGATATCACCAAAGTCCAAATTGTTAAAGCGGTATTTACCACACGCTACAGTTAAGATTACACAATCTTTAGGAACTTTTTGTGCAATTTCAGTATAATAGTTACGACCAGGTTTTGCACCGTCACAACCGCCAATTAAGAAGAAACGTTTGATTTTACCGGCTTTAACCGCTTCGACCACTTTATCAGCCAGGCTAAGGATAACACTATGATGGAAACCTGTAGCAATTGTATAGTCGCCAGCTGTTTCAGGCAAAGCTGGTAAGGATTTTGCGTGAGCAATAATTTCGGAGAAATCACGGTCAAGGATTTGTTTGCCGCCTTGTAGACCTGTAATATTACGCATATAAATGCGATCTCCATAAGAACATTTGTCAGTAAGCGGCATTACGCAATTTGTTGTAACCAAAATAGCACCAGAGAAATTTTCGAATTCTGTGCGCTGATTTTGCCATGCAGTGCCGAAATTTCCAATTAAGTGTTTGTATTTTCTAAGTTCAGGATAGGAATGGGCAGGAAGCATTTCTCCATGCGTATAAACGTTAACGCCTGTACCTTCTGTTTGTTTTAATAATTCTTCAAGATCTAAAAGATCATGACCTGTGATCACAATGCCAGGGCCGGCTTTAGTGCCTGTAAATACCTGTGCAGGGGCTGGTGAGCCGAAACGGGTAACATGGGCATTATCTAGTACTTCCATGATTCTAAGGTTCATTTCACCGCATTTTAATACCATTTCAATATGGCGTTCTAAGCTAAAGTTAACATTCGTGAGAGTAAAGAATAAAGCGTCATGCATAAAAGCGTCGACTTGCTCATCTCTAGCACCCAGTTCTCTAGCATGGTGGGCATATGCAGAAATTCCTTTTAGACCAAAAACAAGTGTATCTTGCAGACTGGCAATATCCTCATTTTTACCGCAGACACCTACCTTGGTACAGCCTGTACCTCCAGCGGTTTGCTCGCATTGACGACAAAACATGCTCATGAATCATATCCCCCTTACCATTTTTTATTACATATTCATTATAATGGTATTGAGAAAGAATAAATGTGATGTATGTCACAATTTGCAAGCCACTTGCTAAAAAGAATCAATATAGTTTTAGAAGAATCAAGTTACCACAAGAGTAATCTCGTCACTATTTTTTACAAGGGTAGTATATTCTGTCGGTTGATTATTTAAAAGAATCTTGACAATACTGCCAGGAGGAATCGTTTTCGGATTGAAATTGGCAGCCAGCAGCACATCGCTAATCATGGGATGTTCTTGTTCGGTAGAAGAAAAATGAATGACACTTTTATTAGGGGCAATATCTGTGATTTGAGAGACTTTATCATTCATGATGATCGTATAGCGACGAAGGGGGATACAGCACTTAACTTTATTGAATAATACGGTGATGGAATGTTCCTCATCGTTATTGAGCCCTAATAGTTCACCCAGAGTTGGTTCGCAAAGGGGCGAAATCATGATCTGGTCGTTGGCACTTACGGGATTGGCAGCTGTGGCGGCATTTCCGTTTATGGTGTATTTGCGCCAAATACTATATTCTCGTTCACTGCCATTGATAATATAGTGGTAAGGCGGGACATCCATAGGGTTTCCAGTTGTGCCCAGAACTTCTTCCAGGGTACTCGGTACACGGTAATGTACTTGATCTCTATCAGCCAGTACTGCATCTGGTTGGGCTAATTCATCATTAATCGTAATAATTGGAGATATTTCGTAAGGTTCTTCATTGATAAAAATAAGATAGGAGGGAAGAATATCAAAAATATCGGAAAGGCAAAGAGAGGGCATGGTGCCACTTGTGCCTTTGGTTACTTTGATTACATCATCTTCCTGCAGCAGTTCAGAAAGGGTCGCTTTATGACCATTTAGTTCAATGAGACTAGGAGTGCCATGGGTGCCGGGAAAGAAGTTGGTTTGGGAGTTAATAGCAATGGTGATGCCAAGCCCTGGTTTGCCATGGAGACTCCGCGTGTCAATACCTGCAGCCAATAGAGCATCTGCGACGGTTAAGTGGCCCAGATTAAAGAGATGCAGGGGTTGTTCGTTTAAGGTAACATTCATAAAATTAAGTGTACGGCTGGCAGAAAGTTTTAAAATCCCAAGAGGGGTGACTGCATCAGGGGTACAAAGGTCAGCGGGAATTTGGCTGATGCCTTCGATTATATCAGGACGGCGAACCGCTACTCGCGGTGCTGGCATGTCAAGGGATTGGGCTAATGCTTCGGAAATCATCGGGGTGAGGGAACCACCACCAACTAAGAGAACCGCCTGAGGGGCCGTAGCATTGAGGGATATGATCTGGGTTGCAATTAATTGTGCCAATTCAGCTACATGGGGTTCAATGTTTTTAATAATCTCACTTACGGCTATTTCCTGGGGAAGACCTAATACATCGGTGAGGGTAATGGTAGCGGATTCATTGCCCGTAAGCTGGCGTTTGACCGTCTCTGCCACATTGAAGTCCAAAAGATATTGCTGGGAAATAGCCTCCGTAATTTTATCACCGGCGCAGGGAACCATACCATAGGCAATAATCGAACCATCTTTTGTGATGGCCACATCCGATGTACCTGCTCCGATATCAACCAGCACGAGATTCAAATGGCGCATGGTTTGAGGAATTAAGACGTTAATTGCTGCGATAGGCTCTAAGGTGAGAGTGGCTATTTCTAAATTCACAGAGGTGATAGCTGACTGCAAAGAATCGATAACTTGTCTGGGCAGAAAGGTTGCAATTAGTTCAACCGTAGCTTTTTTACCTCGCTGCCCCACTAAGGTCTTTAACGGCGTCTTATCCAGGATGAAGCTAACGACACTATATCCTACACAATAATAAGAAGTGGGGTCGGATATGGTATTGGATGTAGCTAATTTATGCTGAGCCGATTGGATTGCTGCCAGTTCTAGAGCGTGTTCATCACTGGATGTGAGCACACCCCTATCTGACATTTCAATCTCAGCCCTGGATTGAATGGTGCATAAAGCTCGGCCAGCTGCGGCTACTGAGACTTTCTTCAAGGGACCGCAAGAAGTCTCTAATGCATTTTTTACTTCTGCAATAATCGCTGCTACTTCTGGAACATCATGAATTTGTCCATCCATCATCGCTCGGGTACGATGCTCTTGGCGATGAGAGGCAATGATCTGAATGCTATTATCTACTTTTTCCCCCACTAGGCCGACTACACTGCGTGTTCCAATATCTAATGCAAAGAGTAGATTTTTTTCCATTAATGTGCTCCTTTTATATATGGTTTTATTTGTACCAGAATATGAATTCCTGGTTTGTATAAAAATAGGAAGGATCAAGAGTTTCATCTTTCCGGAGATTAGGGACGAGACAGATAAAATATCTCTATAAAAAGTATTACTTTCGCGTTTTTCTGCGGATTTCCTTTTTGCAAGAAATAATTGCTTTAGTAAAGTACCAAGGTAGGTATAAACACGGCTGGGTCGATGCTGTACTTAAGGCATAGCAGGAAAAAAAATATGTATTTATAACGCATTTTTTGATAAAATGTAACATAAGTATAAATATTTATATGGTGGGGCAATAGCCTGCTTAGATTGAGAGGAGTTTATCTGTGTCTCAAATACACATTGTAGTCGATAGCATTGGGCAAGTGCCTGATGAAATGCTTGCTGGGCATCCTAATTTACATGTAGTAGCCCTCAAGGTACGGGTTGGTGACCAGGAATGGCGGGAAAATGAGATTTCTACAAAAGAGTTGTTTCAAATTTCTCAAGAGACGAAACAACATCCTAAAACATCACAGCCGGCACCAGGTGATTTTATAGAAGTTTGTCAGCCTCTTATAAAAGCAGGTAAAGAAATAATTATTATCAGTGTATCAGGGGGATTAAGCGGTACTGCAGAAGGTGCCAGGTCGGTTGCAAAGATGATCGGCGGGGGAAACATTCATGTAATTGATTCAGGTACTGCGTCAGTTGGTATGGTGCAGATGGCTAAGACCGCACTGAAAATGGCTTTGGTCAATTGTTCTGCTAGAGATATTGTTGAAAGATTAGAAACCATCGTAAAAGCGACGCATACGTTCTTGATTCCAGATACCTTAGAGTATTTATATAAAGGGGGACGGATTGGCGGTGCTTCTGCTTTATTTGGCAGTATCCTGCAAATAAGACCCTTACTGTATTTAGTGGACGGCAGAGTTGCTGTTATGGATAAGGTTCGTACCAAACAGCGAGTCGTGAATCGCATGTTGGATGAGCTGAAAAAGTATCAGAATTTAGAATATATTGGTGTAGGTCACATTGATGTTCCGGAAGAAGGGGAAGCGTTGAGAAAACGAATACAAGAGATGTATCCAGAAACTCTTATATTACCTGCAAAGATTGGCTCCGTATTAGGCGCTCATTTGGGACCAGGCTTGTTAGGCTTAGTTTTCCAGGAAAAAATCTAAATCGCGATATTTCTATGTAGGAGGATTTTATAATGCAGGGGAAGACTGAATGGCTTACAGGTAATGATTTTCGTCGTATGATACTTGGAGCATATCAAACGTTTATGCGAGAGCATGAACATATTAATAGTTTAAATGTTTTTCCAGTGCCTGATGGCGACACTGGCACGAATATGTTATTAACATTAAGAGCAGTGGCCCAGGCTGTAAAAGAGGCTCCCGAGGTTGGCATCGGTCCTTTGAGCAAGCGGGCATCAGATAGTGCGATTATGGGTGCGCGAGGAAATTCCGGGGTAATTTTATCCCAGATTTTTCGTGGTATTGCTAGAGGATTAGCTGGTAAGGATCAAGCGACATCATCTGAAGTTGGTAAAGCTTTTCAATATGGTGTATTGTATGCGTATCGTGCTGTGTCAAAACCTGTAGAGGGGACTATTCTTACCGTGGCTAAAGGAATTGCCAAGGGGGCTCACCGAGCGGTGAGGGATGGTTTAGATTTTATGGATGTTTTATCGGAAGCTATTAAAGCTGGTGAAGTAGAATTAGAAAAAACTCCAGACCTGTTACCAATACTAAAATCTGCCGGAGTTGTAGATGCGGGCGGCAAAGGGCTTATCGTATTTTTATCCGGTTGCTTAGAAGGTCTGAGTGGAGAGTCTTCAGGTCCTGAAGCTAATTTTGACAGTAATTTGCGAGTTGCTTCTCTTGAATATACAGGAGTCGATATTACACATCCCTACTGTACTGAATTTTTAGTGAAACACTGCAGCATCAATACAGCTGAGGTAAGAAAACATCTGCTCCCTATGGGAGATTCTTTGGTCGTAGCAGCGGGCAGCGATGTCATGAAGGTGCATATTCACACAGCTCGTCCAGGAGTGGTGCTAGAGTCGGCGATGTCCTGGGGAACGCTGCATGACATAAAAATTGATAACATGGCTGACCAGCATCAGCAGCGTCATGAATTTTTGGATGAAGTGCCAGGGCATAGCCAAGTGGCTATCATTAGTGTAGCTGCGGGCCAAGGATTGGCTGATATCATGAAACAGATGGGAGCTGCAACTGTTATTATGGGCGGACAGACTATGAATCCGCCTGTAGAAGATTTTATTGGTGCAGTGCATCGGGGGAATAGCGAAAAATATATTATTCTGCCTAACAATAAAAATATTCTTTTAGCAGTAGGTCAAGCACAAAAACTATTGGGTAATCGAGTGGAAATTGTACCCACTACCAATGTGCCCCAAGGTTTGGCGGCATTAGTGGCTTTTAATGTCAATCTTTCCTTACAAGATAACATAGTTCGCATGACAGCACGGAGTAAAGAAGTAAAGGCGGCAGCGGTTACAAGGGCGGTTCGTGATAGTGTCGTAAACGGCCATACGGTAGCGGCTGGAAAATACATTGGCGTGCAGGATAACAAAGTGATTGTTGATGCGGATGATGTAGGTGCTGCACTACGCAGTATGGTAGAATTTTTATTAGATGATGAGGATGAGGTAGTTAGCTTGTATTATGGTGCCAGCCTGACAAAAGGGGAGGCACAGGTATTGGCAGATGATCTGGCAGTCCACTTGCCTGCTGTCCAGATTGAATTATATTTAGGTGGCCAGCCGCATTATGATTTCATTATTAGTATTGAATAAGGAATTTAAGTTGGCAAACCTTCTTAGATATACTCTAGGAAGGTTTGTTTTAAAAGGTATATGCGGCAGAGGAGGCTATACGAAGTGGATGTTTTTGTAGCGAGGCAGCCTATTTTCACAAAAAGTCAAAAACTTTTTGCTTATGAACTGTTATTTCGAGACAGCTATGAAAACACATGCACTTGCACTGATGGTGATCAAGCGACATCTGAGGTAATCTGCAACAGTTTTTTTGCAATTGGTATGGATGTTCTTACTGGCGGTAAACGCGCATTTGTTAATTTTACAGAGAATCTGATAAAAAAGGAAATACCTCTGTTATTGCCTAAAGAGTTAGTCGTAATTGAAATATTAGAGACGGTGGAACCCACTGCCGAATTAATCAAGGCTTGTGAAAAATTAAAACAAGCAGGATATATAGTAGCATTAGATGATTTTGTCTTTCACCCTAAGTTTATGCCTCTGCTGGATATTGCTGATATTATAAAAGTTGATTTTTTAACCACCACTGGGCATGATAGGAAAAGGATTATGAGCAGCGTTGGTGAACGAAACATTAAATTTTTAGCCGAAAAAGTAGAATCGCGAGCTGATTTTGAACAAGCTGTAAAACTAGGGTACTCGTATTTTCAGGGATATTTTTTTAGTAAGCCTCTGGTTCTGAGAGGAAAAGCGGCTCCGAGTAGTAAAATTAATCAGTTGCGGGTTCTTAGAGTACTACAGGAGCTGGATAAAGAAAATTTTAACTTTAACGCAATTGAAAAATTTATTATGTATGACTTAGCCTTATCTTATCAGTTGTTGCGATTTATTAACTCTGCAGCTTTTTGTTTAACAAATGAAATTTCCTCTGTGAAGCATGCATTAGTGTTAATGGGGAAAAATGAGATTGTTAAATGGGTATCTCTAATTGTTATGCGGACAGTTGGTGATAATAAAACAGACGGTATTCTTGTTACCTCGTTAGTACGGGCAAAATTTTCTGAATTACTTGCCGAACGAGTAGGATTTAAAGGGCGGGAGTCAGAATTGTTTATGATGGGGATGTTTTCCTTAATTGACGTCTTCATTGGCAGGCCTCTCAAAGATATTATGGCTGAGCTGCCTATTAGTGAAGAGATTAAAGGTGCGTTATTAGGAGAATATAATGATTTGGGCAAGATCTATCATCTGGTGTTATTCTATGAAAGAGCGCAGTGGGAAGCTTTTATGACTTGTGCTGCTAGTTTAGGTATCGGGGAAGAACATATTCCTAATGATTATAAAAAGGCAGTAGCTTGGGCTGATGAGGTTTGTTCATTATAGTAAGGTAAAGAAAGGGGATCATTATGTCTGAAAGAATAAGTTTACAAGATGTACTGCGGGAATATGGCGTGCCATTGGTAACACTAGATATTACTGCTTCGGAAGCGGAGTGTCACAAGTTGCGGGAACACTTAAAAACGCTGACAAAAAATAAAGAACAGGGATACTTAGAAGTGAATTGTTCCTTCTTTGTTGATATTCATGATATTGATCGTTATTTAAGCGGAGAATTGCCTAATTTGTCAGCTATTTATGCTTTTCCAGGAGATGTGAAAGTTCATAAGGAGGAGTAAAGATTTCAGTGAGAAAGATTATAGTATTTACGTTACTGTTTGTTTTTCTTAGTACTGTATGTTTTGCTGCAGTAAGCAGCTCAGGGTCTAGGTCATCTTCTGGTTCGAAATCATTTTCTGCACCGTCATCCAGCAGTTCGACTAGTAAATCGGCAGCACCAGGAAATACGGGAGGCACTTATAAACCCTCGGCACCTGCCAACAATTTTGGTGACAAAGCTCCTGCAAAACAGACAACACCTGATGTACAACAAAGCAATCCATCACAGTCCACTGGCGGCTTCTGGCGAAATGCCAGTATGATCGGAGGCGGATTTTTAGCGGGAAGCTTATTTGGCAGCCTGTTTGGTGGACATATGGGAGGTATGTCTGGAATCTTCAGTATGTTACTCAATTTATTGGTCATTGGTGGAGTCGTTATGCTGGTTCGTAATGTATGGGATAAATATAAGAACAAAGATAAAGGGCGATACAGGTAATAAAGTGATTTCCATCTCCTCAGTTTGAATGCCCACCACCCGTTGCCATTTCTCCTTGGAAAGCGAGCCCCAAATGTTTGACTAAGGAAGAAACACCAAAATTAAGGCAACAGAGCGAATGACAGTAGTATCAGTAAAAGACAAATCCACGAATACCTACCTAGGTGTCCGTGGATTTGTCTTTCTTATTTCGAATAAGAATTCAATCGTTTCTAACCTTTTTCTGCTGCCTGAGAATAGGTTAGCAATATAACACCAAGGATAACTAGAAATCCTCCGATCCATTGCATTGTCTCGACGGATTCTTCTAAAATCAAAAAGGCTAACAGCATAGAAGTAAATGGCATCAAGCAAGAAAAAGCAGCAGCGGTATGGGCTGTACATCTTTTGATTCCAGCATACCACAAAACGTAAGATAGCATGGTAACGATCAAACCATACCACAAAATAGATACCCATCCCTTTAAGTCAAGTGATAGCAAAGATGAAACGGGATATTCAAATGATGCAGGAATGATGCAAAAGAGAAAAGCAATAGCGGACACGAGCAGAGACTGAACGGTTGGTTCTATCTTACCCCTATTGTCGGTTATTTCGCTCAAACTGTGAATACGCGATAGGATATTGAATAGAGATTCGCTTGCTGCTGCACACACTACCAGCATATTTCCCAATACATGTTCTGCTGTAAGGTTCGATAGTTGTGCGCCTTGAAGCAGTAGAACTCCCAAAACAGCACAAATGATACCACCTGTGGTTTTTGCATTTGATTTTTCTTTCAGCATGGTGCGTGCTAATATACTTGTCAATACCGGTGCAGCGCCAATCAAAACGCCAGCTTCTGTTGAACTGGTGTTTTGCAATCCGAATAGAAGGAAGGCTCTAAATAAAAAAATACCGAAAAATGCCTGCAGGCAAATCATGATCCAGTCATTTTTGCTCATGTTACGAATCCCTTGCTTGATTCGTAACATGTAAAATGGCAGCAATATGATAAGCACTGCAAGAAGGCTTGCTGCGGTTATCGTAAAGGTCCCCAGAGAATCAGACACAAACCGTGCAGCAATTACTGCCGTTCCTGCAAGTACAAAAGATATGGCTAAATAGATGCGCCCTTTTAATTTTTCCATAATCCACGCTCCTTTACCTCTATAAAGTACTGTGTTATTATACTAGCATAGAGACTGGTATAACGAAATATCCAGTATGGCGAATATATTACATACCAGTGGGAGGGTGTATGTGGAATATTATATTGAAAAGGGAAAAGGAGATTTCATTATCACGGCAACTTTTCTATTCCATAAAAAAACTGATTCTGGAAGGTAAAATCACTGCAGGGGAAGCTTTGCCTTCCAGTCGCGGTCTTGCCAAGAATTTGTCTGTTTCACGAAGTACAGTTTGCGAAGCCTATGATATGCTTATTACAGAAGGTTTTGTTGTCAGCCGTCAGGGAGCACCTACGAAGGTGAAAGAGGGACTGTATCTGGAGAAATACCATACGAAAGCAATTGCTAATGAAACCAGTCAACCATCTTTCTCCACGGATTTTAAAACAGGACAGCCTGATGTAAGTTGTTTCCCTCGTTATCTGTGGAATCAATTACTTTATAAATCCTGTGAAAAGCTGCAAGACAAAGATTTAGGATACTTCACAACGGCGGGATATGAACCCTTGAGGGAAGAAATAAGCCAGTGGTTATTTCGTACGCGGGGTATATTGGCAAAACCCCAAGATATTTTTATCACTACGGGAACCACACAGGCACTGAACCTTTTCGTTCAAATGTTATCAAAAGAAGGACTGCCCTTTGCAGTGGAAGATCCATGCCATTTGGGAATTATAGAAATTCTGAAAAACAGAAAAATTCCCTTTTTAGGTATTCCTGTAGATGAAAATGGCATTAGAACGGAACAACTAGAGAATTGGGATTTCTCGACAGTGTATGTTACCCCCTCACATCAATTCCCTCTTGGAGGAATTCTTCCCGCAGAACGCAGGGCAGAACTGATTCGTCTGGCACGGAAGCAGAATTTTTATATTATCGAAGATGATTATGACAGCGAATTCCGGTATGGAGGCGCGCCGATAACGCCACTTTATTCTATGGACTGTGAATCTGTTCTCTATGCGGGCACGTTCAGCAAAACCATGTATCCGGCACTGAGAGTTGGTTTCGTGGTGCTGCCGCCTCCGCTTCATGCCCAGTGGCTTCATTTGCGGAAGTATTTTGATGTACAAAATCCAATTATTGAACAAGCTGCATTGGCAGAATTTTTAAGTCAAAGAAAGCTTGATAAATATGTACAGAAAATTTGCCAACTGTATGGCGAAAAGCGTCAACTATTGTTAAAATCAATTTTGCAGTGTTTTGGGAAAGAAGTCTGTTTGCTCGGTGATACATCGGGACTGCATCTCGTCCTGCAAATTCCAGGAGTCTGTTTTAATGAAGGATTTATTGCGAAAAGCCAAGCTTTTGGGATTCGTGTGTATCCTATAGAGCACTATTGCATTAGAAAAGGAAATCATTCCGATAAACTGATGTTAGGATATGGGCATTTACATGTTGATGAAATTCACCAAAGTGTTCTGCGTTTGTATGATTTTATAATGAAAAACAGCATTTACTAATTTACTATGATTAACACGCTTAAAGTACGAAATGATGCTGCAAACAACTTAAAATAGAAAATAGCACAGGTTAATCGAAAGATTCCTGTGCCATTTTGTACAAGAGAATAAATTTATTTTCTTATTTGCAGCTTATATCTATTTCTTATCTCCAGCTGCTGCCACCTGTTTTAGACTCAGGCCAATACGATTCCGGTTTTCGTCTACGTTTAAGATCATAACATCGACAATATCTCCCACCGAAATAACATCTAACGGATGGCGAAAGGGTTTATAACTCAGTTCTGAGCGATGAATGAGACCATTGGTCTTAATGCCAATATCTACAAAGACGCCAAAATCAGTTACGTTATGTACAGTGCCTTTTACAATCGTTCCAGCAGTCAGTTCTGATAATTTAACAATATTCTTTCGGGTCATAGGGGCTGGCATGTCTTCTCTAGGATCACGACCGGGTTTGGCTAGTGCTGCCAAAATATCACGAACGGTAGGTTCGCCTGCTTCCAGCTCGGCTGCCAAAGCAGCAGCGTTTGCTTTTAGTGCTTTTTCTTGAATGGTTTGCAGAGTCGTTTTATCTTTTAAATCTTTTGGCGAGAAACCAAGTTTGGCTAAAATAGCTGCTGCTAACTTATAGGATTCTGGATGAACAGGAGTGTTATCTAAAGGCGTTTCTCCATCTTGAATACGAAGGAAACCGGCGCATTGGATAAAGGTGGATTGTCCTAGACGGGCAACCTTAAGTAGTTGCGCCCGACTTTTAAAAGTGCCGTTTTCTTCTCGGTAAGCTACGATATTTTTGGCTACTGTAGCATTAATGCCCGATACATGTTTTAGTAGTTCAATGGAGGCGGTATTTAACTCGACGCCAACATGATTTACAGCAGATTCGATTACGTTAGAGAGGGTTTCACCCAGTTCTTTTTGGTTTACGTCATGCTGATATTGACCAACGCCAATTGACTTAGGATCAATTTTTACTAATTCAGCTAAGGGATCTTGCACTCGTCGTGCAATGGACACGGCACCTCGCAAGGTGACATCCAAATCAGGCAATTCGTCTTTTGCCAGTTTAGAAGCAGAATAGATAGAAGCACCCGCTTCATTGGTAATTAGATAATTTACTGGCAGTTGGTGGGTGTTAATCAGCCCGGCTGTAAATTCTTCTGTTTCATAGGAAGCTGTACCGTTGCCAATTGCAATGAGTGTTACACCATATTGTTTTATAGCCTCTAGAGCAATTTGTGCTGATTTTTCTTTTTGCCCCTCTCCCATGGTCACATAAAGGACATTTGTGGTGAGGACAGAGCCTGTAGGGCTAACGACGGTCATTTTACAGCCTGTGCGATAACCTGGATCAAGTCCCATGACGGTATGTCCAGCAAAAGGCGGCTGGAGAAGTAATTGGCGCAGGTTAAGGCTAAAGACACGGATTGCCTGCTTTTCCGCATTCTCTGTTAGAAGAGAGCGAATTTCCCGATCAAGAGCAGGAAAT
Organism: Pelosinus fermentans DSM 17108; assembly: GCF_000271485.2. NCBI lineage: Bacteria > Bacillati > Bacillota > Negativicutes > Selenomonadales > Sporomusaceae > Pelosinus > Pelosinus fermentans. The sequence continues at coordinate 4,801,840 of NZ_AKVN02000001.1, read as the reverse complement.
AATAGCCGTTTATAACCATCAGTGACTGCTGATAAGATGCATTCGCTGAAAATAGAAGTGCCTTTACTGATTTGACGATTGATTAATTCTATATTGGTATCATGTGGAGCTTCTAGGGTTACTTTGAGTAGTTTTTTATCTTCTCCCCGATTGACTGCTAAAATACGGTGAGAGGGGATACGGTTAACGGGTTCTTTGTATTCTTTATAAGTAAGAACTTCTTTACCTAGTTCCTCTGCTACTGCCAGCTCTGTACGAATTTCGGCTGTTCTCCATAGCTGCTTTCTCATGTTGGCCCTAATATCGGCTGTTTCGCTGATTATTTCAGCAATAATATCAAGAGCCCCTGCTAGGGCATCTTCAGCAGTATCCACTTTATTTTCAGGGGATACAAAATCTGCTGCAACTGTAAGAGGTGTACCCGTTGTCAGTTGTTGGGACAAAATAATATTGGCTAAAGGTTCTAGTCCTTTTTCCCGGGCAACTTGGGCACGAGTACGTTTCTTTTGCTTAAAGGGCAGATATAAGTCTTCTAACTCTTGCAGTTTGGTAGCGGCAATAATGGCCGCACTTAATTCAGGGGTCAGCTTGCCCTGTTCTTCAATAGTAGCAAGGATGTCTTCTTGTCGTTTTACCAGATTGCGCAAATATTGCAGGCGTTCTTCTGTAGTGCGAAGTTGCTCTTCATCCAGTTCTCCAGTCGCTTCTTTACGGTAGCGAGCGATAAAAGGAACCGTATTGCCTTCGTCTAATAAATTAATAGTAGCAATTACCTGAGGAACTTTGATAGCAAGCTCCCTGGCGATTACGATAGGAATATCAGTATATAACATATTGCACCAACTTTATGATTTTTAGATGGTTTTTATTATACCATAAAGTTATATAAAAAAGTAATGAACCGCGAAGACGCGAAAAAATACGAAGAACACGAAGATTTTTTTTGAGAGAGAACTCAGAGAGTGTACGCTGAGAGGATGTTTTTATCCTTTCTCTATGGTTCTGTGATCAATATTTTAGCTCTTCGTGTTCTTCATATTCTTCGCGTCTTCGCGATTCAAAAGGTTGTATTTTTAAAAAGGACATGTAGCGCTATTTAGTATTCAATCACTTTGCTGATAGCCAGATTGGGTTCTTGCCGTAGGTTGACAACCACTTTGCCTAGTTTTGTATTGAGTTTAATTTCAGGGCGCAGCAGGTGGCTTTGATGATTTTTCGTCACGTGGGCCACTTGTTTCGTGTTTAATAGGACTAGACTGCCTACAGGATAGATTGGTATCGTATGGATGAATATAGTAAGAAGATGCACATCAAAAAGTGTATTGCTTTTTGCTAACATTCCTTCAATTACCTCTAATTGAGACGTGTTTTCAATAACGGCTTTTGTGATCGCTTTATCAAAATAATTAGCAATGGCTACAATTTTTGAAAACAAATGAATTTTATTGTTAGTGAGACCCAAGGGCAGTCCCGAACCATCTAACGCTTCGTGGTGTTCGGCCACAATTCGTGCAATTTTCGGTGATAATTTGTTGCGCAATAATAAATTGCGTCCATATAATGTATGCAATTTGGCACTATCAAACAATAACCCGTTGATACGGGGAAGGGTGGCTTTTCCAATGTCATGTAATAACGCTCCTAAAGCCAGTTCATAAAGGTCATCCTTAGACAGATTCAACTGAAAGCCTGTTATTAATGAAAGTAAACAGACATTGATGGAATGAACGAGTTCTTGCTGATTGGGATAATAAATTTGTGTATTAATCATTGTGGTTGCTTGCTGTGATGCTTGATCGATAATGTTATTAATAAGGTTACCAATTTGATCCAAATATAAAAAAGTAAGCTTTTCATTTGCCAGAAAGCTGGTTTGCAGTGAAGACAAAGCCTGAAAGCAAAGAGACAGCTCGGTACGCAATTCAGAGGGAATTACTTGCTGCTGTTTTAGCAGCGTTGCTTCTTGGTCAAAGATGCGAATGGTATGAATGCCAAATTTTTTTAAGCGTTTAATATAACTTTCAGTTAGGGTAATTCCTTGCTCAAGTAAAAGCTTTCCATACTCGTCTATAACGTCCTGCCCTAATATCATTCCAGGTTCAGCATAGTCAATGATCATGACAACAACTCCCAGTATAAAAACGTTTCTGTAATATTTTGTAGTATTGTATATATTATTGTAATGGATTTTTTAGGAAGGAATAAGGTACCATAGTCCTATTAATCTGGGGAATTAGACCCTGTTACCATGAAGATCTAGATAATAAGCATAGACTAAAGCAGTAATGCTGCGGCGGATAATCGAGCCATGTTGTAGTTGCTTGCTATATTTAAACATGTTATTCTTTAATTAAGAGTATTTAAAGGGGCATACCTTATGTACGTTGGAGAAATATAAAAATCGGCACTATATGAGGTGAGGGTTTTGACTGACTTATTATTATGGGAAATGATTGAACGAATGAGTGTGGCCGCTACGCTGGCTTTTTTATTATCTCAATTTTCAGTATTTCGGCGGATGATTTATCGACAAGGTAATTTTAGTGAAAAAGCTGCGATCACTATTATTTTTGGTTTTATCGGCATTTTAGGAACCTATGCTGGTATTCCCGTAGGCGATGCATTGGCGAATTCCAGAGTTATTGGTGTAATGGCTGCGGGTCTCATTGGCGGTCCTATTATGGGGACAGCCGCTGGAGTTATTGCTGGCGGGCATCGCTATTTATTAGGTGGTTTTACAGCATTTTCTTGTGGAATTTCCAGTATTTTTGAAGGCTTGCTGGCAGGTTTAATCCGCCGTTATTATCATGAGAAGCTCATTCCTTGGTGGATCGCTTTTGTTGCCGGTGTTGTAGGGGAAGTCTTGCAGATGATTATTATTTTGCTTACGGCTCATCCCTATGAGATGGCTAAGAATTTGGTAGATGCGATTGGAATGCCGATGATTTTGGTCAATTCCTTAGGCGTTGCTATTTTTATGCTGATTATTAAGACGGCGATGTATACCCAAGAACAGGTTGGAGCTGAACAGTCTCATAAAGCTCTTGATATTGCAACCAAGACCTTACCCTATCTGCGGCATGGCTTAGATCGCAGCTCTGCTCAGGCAACAGCTCAAATTATTTTTAATGCAGGAAGCTATGAAGCAGTTGCCATTACGGATACGGAGCAGGTGTTGGCTTTTGTAGGCGTGGAGTCAACACATCATTCTGCGGATACTTTAGGATTAACCCTTGCTACCAGTCAAGTGCTTTCTAAGGGAGAGCTGTATATCGCACAAAATGCTTTAGAGATTGGCTGTTCCTGCAAAAATTGCAAATTGGCCAGTGCTATCATCGTGCCCTTAAAACGTGCAAATCGCGTTATAGGTACTTTGAAGTTATATTATACAAGGGCAAATGCCGTAGGGCATGGCGACAGAGTCTTTGCTTCCGGTATCGCCCATTTATTTTCCACCCAATTGGAATTAACAGAAATTGATCGTCAGGCTAAATTAGTTTCTAGGGCAGAGCTAAAAGCGCTTTATGCACAAATCAATCCTCATTTTTTATTCAACACTCTTAACACGATTACTTCTTTAGTACGTACAAAACCCGATTTAGCAAGGGAGCTTTTGTTAAAGTTGGGAGCTATGTTTCGGCATACCTTACATAAAACAGGGCGTAATATCACCCTCAAAGAGGAACTATCCCAAGTACGTGCTTATTTAACCATTGAGCAAGCCAGACATGGCGAGAAGTTAGTAATTCAAGAGATGATATCTGAAGAAGTAGAAAAATATTTGATTCCTACATTAACCATACAGCCCTTAGTAGAAAATGCGATAAAGCATGGACTGCAGCCCAAGGAAAATGGTGGCTGCATTATAATTAGCGCCAAGGAAGATGGTCAGGATATTGTAATTACGATTCGTGATGATGGTGTAGGCATGGATGTCAAAGGGCGGTGTCCTTTGGCGGCGCCTGCTCCAGAATGCATTGGTCTATCCAATGTTCATGAACGTTTACGAGGACAATATGGCGTAGGATATGGATTGTCCCTTTTGAGTGCCCCAGGCAGTGGAACTACAGTAACCTTGCGTATTCCAAAGCGTGTGTATGATGAGGGGGAAGAATGTGCTTAGTATTTTAATTGTAGATGATGAGAGTCCGGCGCGTGATGAGCTAAAGTATTTATTGTCCTTGGAAAATGAAGTGGAAATTGTAGGAGAAGCGGATAGTGGGGCGGCAGCGATTGGATTAGCAGCTCAATTAAAGGCGAATGTTATTTTTATGGATGTACAAATGCGGGGCATGAATGGTTTAGAAACTGCGGCAATACTTCGTACAATCGTTCCGGAAACCTTACTGGTATTTGCCACTGCCTATGATGAATATGCTGTCCAGGCTTTTACAGTTGGCGCAGTAGATTATCTTTTAAAGCCTTTTGAAAGAGAACGTGTACATATGACAATCCAGCGTCTGAAAAATTATCATGGTGACGAATGGCGGGCTGCGGTTGGCCGCGTGGATGCGGCATTAAATAAATCCAAAATTGTTGTACAAAAACTTCCCCTAGAAAAAAATGGTAAAATTATTATGGTGCACTATAATGACCTGATTTATGTGTATACCCAAAAAGGTATTGTTACAGTAGTTACAATTTATGGTGAATTTAGTTATACAAGTACTTTAACGGAATTAGAGGAACGTTTGGCCCAGACCAATCTGGTGCGTGTGCATAAGAGTTATATTGTAAACATGGATAAGGTAAAAGAGGTAGTGCCTTGGTTTAAGGGAACCTATTGGTTAAAAGTTGAAGGCGATGTTGAAATACCAATTAGCAAAAGTCGAGTTAGAGAGATCAAAGATATATTAGGATTAAAATAATAGAATACTGCTATGGTCTGATAGAAAGAGCTGCCGGCATCTTTTTCTGTCAGACTATTTTTTTGGTATAGTTGGTATTTTTATGGTGCATGCTATAGTCAGCGAGGGTGAGGTGTAATTATACATTTCGCCGATAGCCAACTTATTTTACATAGGAGAAAGGAGGGATGGTCATGTTATCATCCAAAGAAGTAATGCAATTGGAAGATTTCCTAGGAATGGAGCAGAATTCAGTGCAATGCCTAAACCACTTTGCCAGCACCATTCAATGCAAGGAAACAAAGCAGCTTTTTCAACAAATGGCACAAAAAAATCAACAGCATTTTCAAAATCTAAGTAAGCATTTGAATGTGAGTCAAACATTACAATAAAGAATAGGGGTGATATTGTGGCACAAGCAGGTCAACAGAACCAACAACAGCAAGGACTGAATGGACAAGGCAGCCAGTTTGCCGATCAGGACATACTGCAATTGGCGTTAAATGAAAGCAAACATCTTGCAGAATCAATTAATTCATACATTCTGGAAGCTGCCAATGAACAGCTTCGCAAGGATTACATGAATGTTCTTGGGGATGTATATAGTCAGCAAAAACAAATTTTTGATGTGATGCAGCAAAAAGGCTTTTACAATGTGGAAAATGCAACTGCTCAGCAGATCAACAAAGCCCAAAGCAAATTTAGCAGTTAAAGTAAGCGGCCTTTTTTGTAAATGGAAGAGCCTCTGGGAAGTATCCCAGAGGCTCTTCCATTTACGATAGAGATTTTCCTTGACAACAGTTTTTAATATATATTAAAATAGAGATAGAACTACTCGATAATCGTTTTCTATAAAAAATAAATTGGAATTGGTGGTGAATATATGGAAGTCTGTATCACGTCTTTGCTGAGAGATAAAGGATTTAAGGTTACCCCTCAACGGTTGGCTATCTATAATATGTTATCTTCTACACGGTCTCACCCTAATGCAGAGATGATTTTTAATGAACTGCAGGCGATGTACCCAACGATGAGCTTAGCTACTGTATATAAAACGATGGAAATTCTTAAAGAAATCGGTTTAGTGCAAGTATTAAATGCAGGTGAAGATAGTTTTCGTTATGATGCTGTTATGACGAATCATCCTCATGTGAGATGCACGGAATGCGGCCAAGTCGAAGATGTTCCTGATATTAATATTGATGCATTCGTCAGTGAAGTCTCTCGAGGTACTAAATATCAGATTATGGGACAACAGTTTTATTTTCATGGAATCTGCCCTGCTTGTCAACGAAAAAATAGCAATTAAATCCTAATTTGCAAAAATAGTAAAGACTTGGCGAAAGCTGAGTCTTTTTTTATATTATATTGAAATGATTTTCAGCTTAAAGGTATTTGATGATGTAATGCGAAATATGTATAAATTATGAGAGAATCATATTCACATATAAAGGAGAATTGAAATTGAATACCTATATTGATCATACGCTTTTAAAACCAGATGCAACGCCTCATGATATTCGTTGCTTATGTAAAGAAGCGGCAGAATATAAATTTGCTGCTGTATGTATTAATCCATGTTATGTAGATCTGGCGGTCAGTTTATTAGCGGGTACGGGTGTGAAGGTGGCTACAGTTATTGGTTTTCCCTTGGGATCAAATTTGTCTATCGTCAAGGCTTTTGAAGCTAAACAAGCTGTTTTGCATGGTGCTGATGAATTAGATATGGTGATTAATATTGGTGCCGCCAAATTAGGTCTCTGGGAGGCTGTACTGTATGATATTCAACAGGTCATAGCAGAAGGGCAAGGACGTATTGTTAAGGTCATTGTAGAAACCGGGCTGCTAGCAGAGGAAGAAAAGGAACGGGTTTGCCGTATTGTTTTGGAAAGCGGCGCTCAGTTTATTAAAACATCTACAGGATTTGCAGGAGGCGGTGCCACTATTGCAGATATCAGGTTATTTAAGTCCATTATCGGAGATCGAATTGGTATTAAAGCATCAGGTGGGATTCGTAGTTTTGAAGAGGCCGCAGCTATGATTGCTGCTGGAGCCACGCGGATCGGAACCAGTAAAGGGATTGAAATTGTAAGCTAGTTTACATAAAATACCGATAGAAACTATTTTGTGCCTATGCTATAATGAGCACCTGTAACTCTTAGAAGGAGAGGAGGGTGCCTTATGCGTAAAGTACTAATAGGCGAAGTGAATACCTTTATAATGGTTGCTGGACTGCTCTTTATTCTAATGCTGGTTTTTGCTATGCCTACCAAACCTCGTATGTGGCTTTATCCTCTGGTGCGTCAAGCGGTACAGATAAAGGTTAATTATGAAGCAAGGGATATGGCAACTTATGAAACTGCGCATTTTAGGATTAAATACGCTCCAGTTGATGCTGACACAGTAAGTATGATAGGACAGGCTGCTGAGGCTGCATATCAGCCAGTAATTGAAACGCTGCAGTATGCGCCTTCTGGTAAAACATTAATTCTTATTCATTCGAATAAGAACCAGCTGCGTCAGGCTTTTGGCTGGTCTGGTAATGAAAGTGCCATGGGAGTGTACTGGGGTGGAACCATTCAACTGCTATCACCTCATGTATGGCTAAATGATGGAGAATCCGTGGAAGAATTTATTCATTCAGGTCCGATGGTGCATGAGTACACTCATTTGGTGTTTGATCATATAACCAATGGGAATTATCCTCGCTGGTTTACAGAAGGTCTGGCTCAGTATGTGGAGTATCGTGCAAATCATTATGAATGGATTACTGCTGATAATGTATTGGATAATAGGATGTACACCATGAGAGAGCTGGAGGACAGCTTTGATGAACTGTCCAATCAATCTTTGGCATATCGTCAATCACTGGCTGCTGTACGTTATATTGCCGAGGTGTATGGAGAGGATACGCTGCAAGATGTTATTAAGAGTTTAAAAGCTGGCGATAGCTTAGATAAGGCTATCAGTAAAAATGCAGGCATTGATTATGCTGTCTTTGAAAATTCGTGGAAGCAGTGGGCTGAAGTTCATATGAATAAAAAAACAGAAAAATAGCAAGCGATTAGAATTAAGATATCGCTTGCTATTTTTCTATTTCTATAGTTGTAAGGCGATTGTTTATTCGTCGTCGTCGTCTTCGTCGTCGTCTTCGCTTCTAGAAATGCGAATTTGCTCTAATAATTCGATGACCTGCTTATTTTGAATAATGAGGATTTCCTGATTCTTCACGATGGTAGCCAATGGTAATGTAATTTGATGAATTTCCTCTAGTAACATTTTAATCATCTTTTCAGGACTAGCCAATCTGATTCCCCCTACTGTTTTAGTCAAATCTTCTTTAGATTATCTTATGTTAAAGAAGAGAAAAAAGTGACTGTAGATTGTACTTACTTGTCCTTAAATGCTACAATAGCCATAATAATGTTCTGAAGGGAGAATACTTGATTTTATGAAAATTTTCCATGCATGTGATATTCGGGGAATTGCAGGTATTGAATTGACAGAGGAGATCGCATACAAAATCGGCTTGGCAGTAGGCGTTAAATTAGCTGGCAAAAAAGTAGTAGTAGGCGGTGATGTTCGCTTATCCACGCCAATTTTAAAAGATATTTTAATTAAAGCGCTGGTGGGATCAGGCTGTGAAGTCATTGATATTGGGACGGTAGCCACTCCTGTTTTTTATTATGCGCAAAAAGTGATGCAGGCAATGGGAGGGGTTATGGTTACTGCTTCTCATAATCCTGCTCCTTACAATGGCTTTAAGCTGGTATTTGGTGATCAGCCTGTAACAGAAGAGGATATCTTAGAAATAAAACAAATGGTGGAAGAGGGTGTGAGTGTCGTCGGTGAAGGCACAATGATCGCATTGCCCATTGTGGATGAGTATATCGCATCTACTGCACTCTTAGCTCAAAAAAGTAAATTGCGAGTGGTGGTTGATGCTGGTAATGGAGCTACCTCTCAGATTGCACCGCAATTATTCAAGCAGTTAGGTTATGATGTAATTGAATTATATTGTCAGCCCGATGGAAATTTTCCCAATCGTTCGCCTAACCCAGCCTTGGCTGAAAATTTGCAGGGACTTGGAGAAAAGGTTCGGGAAAGTCGTGCAAACCTAGGTGTAGCCTTTGATGGTGATGGAGATCGAGTTGCTTTTGTTGATGAAAACGGACGTGCCGTTGATAATGATGATATCATTGTCCTGATCGCTCAATATTATCTTGAGAAACAGCCAGGAACGATTATTTATGATGCCAAATGTTCCATGGTCGCACCTGAGGAAATTCGTAAAGCTGGTGGCAGGCCTGTCATGGCAAGAGCCGGACATACCTTTAGTAAAGCTGCTTTTATACAAGAGAAGGCATTATTTGCCGGGGAAATCAGCGGGCACTTCTTCTTTCGTGAACTGGGCTATGATGATGGCATGTTTGCGGGGTTAAAGGTATGTGAATTTGTTGCTGCTCATGGTTCCCTAGCGAAGCTTGTGGATGAAATTCCTAATTATATTCTTACCCCTGATATCCGGATTACGTATAAGGGAACTGATAAAGAAGCAGTTTTAGATGCTGTAGCCGAAAAATTAGCAGTGTATAAACCGAACCGTATTGATGGTGTGCGAATTGAATTTCAAGATGGTTGGGGGATGATTCGCGCCTCTGTTACAGAGCCCTTATTTACTTTACGTTTCGAATCTAAGTCAACAAAGCGCTTGCGGGAGATTATTGATACATTGTTATGCGCCTTGCCTGAAAATATAAGAGTGGCGGTAATGAATGCATTACCACCGCAATATGTAGTTACTGATTAAATTTTATAAAAAAGGTAGTGCCCTGAGAGCAAGTATCAATTTCAATGGTTGCTTTGTGTCTGGCAACAATTCGATAGCAGACGGCTAATCCTAAGCCCGTTCCTTTTTCTTTAGTGGTAAAAAAGGGGGTTCCTAACTTTTCGATCAATTCTGGCGGGATGCCGGTGCCCTCATCCTGGACGGCTAGTATGACTTGACCTTTTTCCATGAAGGATTTTATAGTAATATTTCGATGGGGCGGCATAGCATCTAACGCATTATACACTAGATTTAAGAGAAGCTGACGGATTTCCTTAGAGTCAAGGGGTAAATCCGGTATGAGGTTTAAATCCAGATGAAGGGATTTATTGGATATGATCGCATTGGACTGCAGTAAAGGAGCAATGGTCTTTATAATCGTATTCAAATTCTGCATTTCTAATTTGACTTGTTTATTCTTTGCCAAAGATAAAAAATCACTAATAATAGAATTTGCACGATCTAATTCTTCTATCATAAGTTGAAAATAATTTTTAAAGTTATGACATTCTTCCTTATAACTAAGAAACTGTAAAAATCCTCGGACGCTTGTCATTGGGTTTCGTACTTCATGACCAATTGTAGCTGCCATTTCTCCCACTAGATTTAGCTGATCAAGACGGGTAAGTTCTTGCCGCAGATGCTTGAGTTCTGTAATATCTCTGACAATAACCAGGACACTGCTTTTATCATAAGTCATGATACGCGCTTCCATTGAACAGATCGTATCATTAATGGGCAGCTGGTACTCAATACTTTTGATTTTCCCGGTTTTGATGGCGCATTTTATTTCAGACATAAATTGCTGGGCTTGTTTACTCGGGAGCACTTCTGTTAAATGTTTGCCGATGCGGCTGTTGTGAGGCTTATATAATAAATCGGGATTGGTTACGTGATAATCTAAATAAACTCCTTCATTGGTGAGATAAAATAAAAAATCGGGCAGAGATGATAATAGTTTGTGATTACGAAACTCACTGGCTCGTAATTCTAATTCCGTTTTTTTTAGTTCATCAATATTGCGTAAGGTGCACAAAACTGAAACAACAGAACCATCTATAGAAAATTCGGGAACAAGTCGAGCATGATAGTAAAAGTGATGTTCTTTACTACTAGTAAATTCCGCTTCAAATTTTGCCTGCTGTTTAGTTTGAAATATGGTCTCAACCTGTGATTTCCACAATTTATAATATTTTCTGGGAAATTTTAATTCAGAGACAGTTTTTCCTAGGCAGGATGCTAATGGTATTCTCATTACTTTAAGAGCCACTTTGTTTGCATATAAAAATCGCAAATCTTTATCAAAACGAATAATCGCATCCGGAGAATTTTCTACTAAGGATTTAAACTCCCCTTCCCATAAATAAGCATGTGGTTTTGGGAGAAGGGCAGAACTATGCTGTGGCTCATCCATACTATGATGAGGGCAAGAGGGAGTTGGTGCAGCGTTCCATTTTGCAAGCTGCTGGCGTAATGAAATCAATTCCTCAATCAGCTGTTTTTTAGCTTTACGTTGATCTTCCATTATATAGAATCCCTCTTTATATAGAATTAAAGGTTAAATCATAAGAACTTTTCTGATATAATACTATATAGTTTTTAATGTAATTTTACAAGTAGTGTCGTAAAAATACTCGAATATACATCAAGTGTAACTAAAGGAGAATATATGAAAGTTCATGTTTTAGCGAGTGGCAGTACAGGCAATGCCATTTTTTTAGATTTTACACATACTAAAATATTAGTGGATGCAGGGATCAGCACAAGGCGTATTAAACAAAGCTTAGCTGCATTAGGTACAGATATCGAAGAGTTGGATGGAGTATTTATTACACATGAGCATAGAGATCATATTAGCGGCTTGCCAACTATGACTAAAAAGTACAATTTACCTGTATATGCCAGCCCTTATACTTGGCGGGCGATGTACTGCCGTGATGTTATACCTGATCTTTGCTGTCAGAATTTATCGGAGAACGTTACTATTGGACAAGTCCGGGTGGAACCATTTAGTATTTCTCATGATGCAGCAGACCCAGTCGGCTTTCGTTTTTATCATGGAAGCAGTAAATGTAGTGTGGTTACTGATATTGGTTTTGTTACCGATGCAGTGAAAGAAGCGATTGCATTAAGTGATGTATTAGTTTTAGAATGTAATCATGATTTAGACATGCTGGAAAATGGGGCATATCCCTGGCATTTAAAGCGCCGCATCAAAAGCAATCGCGGGCATTTATCCAATGTAGATGCTGCGTGGACGTTAGCACGGTTAAAAAGGAAGCCGAATATGCAAGTATTCTTAGCTCACATGAGTAAGGAAAATAATAATCCTGAATTGGCAAAAAGCACCGTAAGTGCTATATTAGAAGAGCAGGGCTTAAAAATTGGCTCAGAAATTGAATTGCATATTACCTATCCTGATCGTACAGTGAGTAGTAACTTCTAAGGGGGCAGGATGATGAATCGAAAAATTGGACAGATATTTTTAATTGCTGTTGTCGGAGCACTAATTGGCGGTGGTTTAGTATTAGGTTATGGCGGCAGGTTTTTATCGAAATCTACACCGCAAAATATGACGCCGATGCAAAATTTACTGCAGGAACCTGCGGCGCAAGCCCAAGTGTCTGAAGCACGCAATACGCCTTTAGTCAGAGCTGCACAGACTGTCGGTCCGGCAGTTGTGGGGATTACGAATAAAGCTTATGCTCGAAACTCTTTTAATCGTAAAGAACTTGTAGAGCAAGGTGTAGGTTCAGGAGTTATTTTTGATGGGAATGGATATATTGCCACGAATAATCACGTTGTAGAAAATGCTCAGGAAATTACAGTATCCCTAGCAGATGGACGGGTGCTCGCCGGGCGAGTATTAGGGGCTGATCCTGCTACTGACCTGGCCGTCGTAAAAGTAGATGCTGCTGGTTTACCCACAGCTGTTCTTGGGGACTCAGACAGTTTATTGGTTGGTGAACCGGCGCTTGCCATTGGTAATCCCCTTGGTTTGGAGTTTAAGGGGAGTGTGACTGCTGGGGTTATTAGTGCGCTGAATCGCTCTATTGAGATTGGAGAACGAAAATTTAAACTGATTCAAACGGATGCTGCTATTAATCCGGGAAATTCGGGTGGAGCATTGGTAAATGCTGATGGTGTAGTCATTGGGATTAACAGTGCAAAAATAGCAGTTGCAGGTGTAGAAGGTATTGGTTTTTCGATTCCGATTAATACTGCCAGACCTATTTTACAATCTCTTATTGAAAAAGGACGTGTAGTAAGAGCTTACCTAGGCGTAGGCATACTTGATCGCAATACAGCTGCGAGTTATGGATATGAGCTTACCATTGATAAAGGAGTCTATTTGCTGCAAATCGCAAAAGGAGGACCAGCAGATAAGGCTGGTCTTAGAGAAGGTGATGTTATCTTGAAGATAGGAGACACTGAAGTGAATAGTGTAGCTGATCTAAGAGGAGCGGTTGACGAGCAGGCAGTTGGCAATACTGTTAGTGTTACGATTCTTCGTAAAGGCAATCAGCAGACTGTAAACGTACTTTTAGAAGAAATGCCGACTCAGCAGTAAATGAAAATTACAATTATTGCTGTTGGTAAAATTAAAGAAAAATATCTAACCATGGGCATTGCGGAATTCGTCAAGCGCCTCACGCCTTATTGCCGCTTGTCGATCATTGAAGTTGACGAAGAACGTATGCCTGAGCATCCTTCTGATGCTGAGAAAGCAAAAGTACTGCTCAAAGAAGGGGAACGTATCCTAAAATATGTTAAAGATAGCAGCTATCTTATCATCCTTGACGTTATTGGCAAGCAAGCTTCCTCAGAAGAACTTGCAGAAAAAATAAGTGATTTAGGCGTTTCTGGAAAAAGTGATATTACCTTCATCATCGGAGGCGCCTTCGGTCTTTCCCCCGAGCTGCTGAAAGTTGCAAACGAAAGATTATCTTTTTCCAAGATGACATTTACTCACCAAATGATACGGTTGCTATTAGTCGAGCAGATATATAGGGCATTTAAGATTAATCGGGGAGAACCGTATCACTTATAATGGCGAAAACTCCTGCAAGAAATTTGAACAAGAATTTCTTGCAGGAATTTTGTATTTTATGGTAAGTAGTTGATGTTAAATAATCTTAGCTTTGTAGGAGCTTTATAGATAGTCTTACGTTTTCTGGGAAACTGATGAGGAGTGAAGGGGTGTTTTGTAAATTGCAAGATAAAACAAAGTTGACAATTGATGCATATAACAAAAACTTTTCTGGTTACACTGATAAATTTATGAATTATAGTCCTTATGCTATGCATGTTATCGAATTTGCGGGTTTATTAGAAGATGATTTAAAGTATTGGATATTGGATGTGGACCTGGAAACGTGGCTAAACAATTATGTGCAGTAAAAAGGTTAAAGATTACTGGAATCGATCTCTCTTCTGAAATGTTGGAAATAGCTAGAGTCAATGTTCCAGATGGAATTTTTCATCTTCAAGATTCTCGCAAAGCAAGTTTTTCGTCAGAATATTTTGATGCGGTAGTACTTTCCTTTAGTATTGTTCACTTGGATGATGACGAGGCAAATGGGGTATTAGCTAATGCGGTAAAATGGTTGCGGAGTGGTGGTTATCTTTATTTAAGCTTTATGGAAGGGAAGCAGCCTGGTTTTGAGACGACCAGTTTTTCTTCACAGCCTCTATATTTTAATTATTTTCAAGAAACTAAAATCGAAGAATTTCTTAAAGAGAATGGAATCGATCGTTTTCGTAGTATACGGCAAGATTATTTAGAGCTAGATGGGAGTAACACTACAGATGTTTTCCTTTTTGGGAAAAAAACGATAGGCTCTGATACGGTGTTCTTCCCCCAAAAAAAAATTGAAGTAATTCGTTGATTGGTGGCCTGTAAAATTGACGATATAACTTGGCATGAGTTCATAAAAAGCACCTCGCATTAAAAATAGTGATCAATTCGAGGCTCCATTTTTTTTGATATCTTGTCAAGTGCTTTTATGAATTTTCTTTCTTTTTTTCTTAGATTGATGACATTGCCAGTTATGCTGGTGAGAGGGGAAGTTATAAATGAATAGGGGTATGACTAGGCAAAAATTTCATTTTTTCACTTTACTTTTGCTTGCAATCCCTAAAAAAAGTAATATAATTAGGAATAGGTGGAAATTAAAAAAGTCGCCGTGTCCTGAGAGTGGTGGAACACTCCCAGGCACGAGCAGGTGGTTGAGCACCTACACGTAACAGCTAGCTGTCTACGACGACAATTTATTATACCGTGATCTTTCCTTGAAAACAAGGGATGCATTGTTCGGAATAGTAATATTGTGAGTTTTGGCAGAGGCTTAGCGTCTGCGCGCAGTCAAGACGAAGCAAAGCGCATGTGTAGGTTGAAAAGACCTCGCATATGCGTTTTTTTAATTTCCCCTGAAACAAACTGTATGCTGGTTTCTTCTATCCTGAACTGCGGATAGAAGAAACCTCCTACAGGATGAAGATGG
Organism: Pelosinus fermentans DSM 17108; assembly: GCF_000271485.2. NCBI lineage: Bacteria > Bacillati > Bacillota > Negativicutes > Selenomonadales > Sporomusaceae > Pelosinus > Pelosinus fermentans. Next base: position 4,786,661 of record NZ_AKVN02000001.1, on the reverse strand, counting down.
GGGGATATAAATTGGTAGCAATCCAAGGTAAGAGAAAAGTAAAAAGCTGGGGCAAAAGCACTGCACCAGCGTGTGGCGGGGACTCCTCCTCGCCACAACGAATGGGAGATATTCGTTTCATTTACGAGGGACATCACTCAATTTCTGGCAAAATGGGGATACAGTAAATGTATAGAACCTATAGAACAACGAAAGACACGATTATGGGTGCGGAAATAGAGAACGCTGATATTACACTTACATTGATTATAGATTTGGATGGGAAAGAATATGTGATGGTCAAGAAGCAAAAAGAAGATGCTATATATCATCTTTCGCTGGTTGGAAAAATCACTGAAATAGTTCACGAAATTTCATTTGAAGAGTATAGAGACATTACCTATGCAAGATTAGATAAGGAATTGTTAGAGCAAGGAATCAAACCCAGGAAAGATCCTGTGTCAAGAATATCTATAATTGGTGAAATTGTTGGTACTGGATATTAGGAAGCCTTGTGGCTTACCCTGTAGCCAAATATAGGTGGATGATGGGGACGCCAACTATTATATACTACATTTTCTGCACCGTTTAACTGGATACGGAGAACCGTATCATCTTTAACAGCGAACCAAGGCCTCGACCCTTCCAGAATGAGGGGTTGAGGCCTTGGCTTTTTTTCTTATTCGAAGTTACGATTAATGTGTGACAGAAGGGTATTCAGAGAAGTATCGTATTATGCTAAGTGCGTGTATCTCTGACTATCTTTGATCACTAATAGTAGCGACACTATTATTATTAGATAAAGCAGTTAAAGGGTCGTAAGGAGGACCCGTTATTGTACCAACTAGCAATGCAATATCAACCGCATTTTCAGGAATACCCCATGAGTTACCTGAAAATACAAAAACTGCCTGATCTACAACGAATCCACGGGTATTATAAACTACATTATCGACGATATGACCTGTTGAATTTGGATTTAAATAAGCAGGCTGCCTGAGAAAATAAAAAATATTATCTTGAACTATTAAATCTACCACATTGCCTTGCGTTAAAAATCCGCGATTGACTACCCAACCTGTTGATGGTCCTGCTTGAGGTGGTCCAAAAATAACATTGTTAACAAGTTTATGATCCGTTCCAGCAAGTTGGATGAACTCAACCGCATATGGATTATCACTAGTAATCGTTAATCCGTCTATTGTGACGCCGCTTCCAGTAACTAGAAAAAGGATAACAGCAGCTTGTAATATGATTAGTGTATTAGGATATCCCTTTATTGTTACTCCTGCTTTATTAATTGTTATTTGCGCGGTAATTGGATACGTTCCACCTAGTATATGAACAGTCCCAGTTGGGGATACAGCCGTAACACCTTGTTGTATCGTTCCAAATGGACTAGCCTGTGTACCATCTCCACCAACTGCTCCTGCTTGAACATATACATCAAATGGGTTAGGTTCAAACGTACCAGTAGCGCCAGTAGCGCCAGTAGCTCCAGTAGCTCCAGTAACTCCAGTAGCGCCAGTATCACCAGTAGCACCAGTATCACCAGTAGCACCCGTAGGACCGGTAGCACCAGTAGCACCAGTAGCACCAGTAGGGCCGGTAACACCAGTAGCTCCGCCATCTGGCCCAGCAGCGCCAGTAGGGCCAGTAGCGCCAGTAGCGCCAGTAGCACCAGTAGCGCCAGTATCACCCGTAGGACCGGTAGCACCAGTAGGGCCGGTAACACCAGTAGCTCCGCCAGCTGGCCCAGTAGCACCAGTAGCTCCAACATCACCAGTAGCGCCAGTGGCGCCAGTTGCTCCAGTAGCTCCAGTTGCTCCAACATCGCCAGTAGCTCCAGTAGCACCAGTAGCTCCAACATCACCAGTAGCGCCAGTAGCACCAGTAGCTCCAACGTCACCAGTTGCTCCAGTTGCACCCGTAGCTCCAACATCACCAGTAGCGCCAGTAGCACCAGTAGCTCCAACGTCACCAGTTGCTCCAGTTGCACCCGTAGCTCCAACGTCACCAGTTGCGCCAGTAGCTCCAGTAGTTCCAACGTCACCAGTTGCGCCAGTAGCTCCAGTAGTTCCAGTTACACCAGTAGCGCCAACATCACCAGTAGCGCCAGTAGCTCCAACGTCACCAGTTGCTCCAGTTGCACCCGTAGCTCCAACATCACCAGTAGCGCCAGTAGCACCAGTAGTTCCAACGTCACCAGTTGCTCCAGTAGCACCAGTAGTTCCAACATCGCCAGTAGCTCCAGTAGTACCAGTAGCTCCAACATCGCCAGTAGCACCAGTTGCACCCGTAGCTCCAGTTACACCCGTAGCTCCAACATCGCCAGTAGCACCAGTAGCACCAGTAGCTCCAACATCACCAGTAGCGCCAGTAGCACCAGTAGCTCCAGCATCACCAGTAGCACCAGTTACACCAGTAGCTCCAACATCACCAGTAGCGCCGGTAGCACCAGTAGCTCCAACGTCACCAGTTGCTCCAGTAGCTCCAGTAGCTCCAACATTACCAGTAGCTCCAGTAGTACCAGTAGCTCCAACATCACCAGTAGCGCCAGTAGTACCAGTAGCTCCAACATCACCAGTAGCGCCAGTAGCTCCAGTAGCTCCAGTAGCTCCAGTTGCTCCAGCATCGCCCGTAGCTCCAGTAGTACCCGTAGCTCCAACATCGCCAGTAGCACCAGTTGCACCCGTAGCTCCAACATCACCAGTAGCGCCAGTTGCTCCAGTAGCTCCAGTAGTACCCGTAGCTCCAACATCGCCAGTAGCACCAGTTGCACCCGTAGCTCCAACATCACCAGTAGCGCCAGTAGCTCCAACGTCACCAGTAGCGCCAGTTGCTCCAGTAGCTCCAGTAGCTCCAGTAGCTCCAACGTCACCAGTTGCACCCGTAGCTCCAGTAGCACCTGTAGCTCCAGCATCGCCAGTAGCGCCAGTTGTTCCAGTAGCTCCAGTAGCTCCAGTAGTACCCGTAGCTCCAGCATCACCAGTAGCACCAGTTACACCAGTAGCTCCAACATCACCAGTAGCGCCAGTAGCACCAGTAGCTCCAACGTCACCAGTTGCTCCAGTTGCACCAGTAGCTCCAACGTCACCAGTTGCTCCAGTAGCACCAGTAGTTCCAACATCGCCAGTAGCTCCAGTAGGGCCAGTAACGCCAGTATCGCCAATATCTTCTGGCACCTCAGCGATCACTAAAGTTGCTATAATTGGGACTAAAGGAGAAAATGTTACACTATTAGGTGTTCGATTCACTAAACCTAGTCCGATTGGTGCAACATCAACTTGTATAAGTGCAGATCCAACGACCTCATCCGTTATTAGAGGTGAACTTACTAGCACTTCATCAGCTTGTGTTGTTACGATTGAAAAAGTTATACCACTTGAACCTGGAGATGTTTGAGTTGCTACCGACCAATTGACAAGATATCGTCCGATTTTGTTTAGGATGATGACTCCTGTTGCCGGGTTATAACTTACGGGTCCAAAGCTGCTAAGAACTGTTTCAAATAGAACAATCTCATTTGGATTGATTGTACCGGGCAACAGCCGTCTAAGTTGAAGACCTATTGTATCCAACTTGATTCCTCCTCGCTTTCACAAACTTAATTAAGCTTCAATAGGGCTAAAGGACTGGACTTTCAAGTCCTTCGGCAAAAAAAAAACATATACTTATCAATAATCTGTACTGGATTAGCAGCGACAGTGAACTTCTTTATATAAGAGTATACTTATGTAATATAATATGTAATTCTACTATTAGTGTGACAATATATTGAGGATATTCGGTCAGGTACTCACTTACTGCAAATGATAAAAACAGGGGACAGGTGTGCGCCACGAAAGCGGATGAGTGCATAAGCACTCAAATCCGCTGAACTTAGCTAGGGGAAACATGAGACAGGGATAATGTTTCAACACAAAAGAGTCAAAATGGTGCTAATATACGCCAAATAGCTCGAATAGCGGGACTATCGCCAACACGGGTTTGGAAAACTTGAAACATAGTTCCCTGTCCCTGTAAGATATAGTACAGAAGGGTTATCCATAAGGGATTAGAAAACCTCCGAACAATCCGCTTTTGTGTATAATGGGATGGAAGGATATGAATGTCCCTGTCCCAGGGAGGATTCTTTTTGAAGCCCTTCAAAACCCTAAACACCAAGCAAGGCCTTCTCTGTGCTCTGGAGCAAATAAAAAAAGTGGAGAAACGTTTCGTAGTAAACCGGTCATCTCCCTAGAATCCACGGGTCACTACTCAGCACGTATCGTCCACTTTTTCTTAAAACAGGGGTTCGAAGTCTTCCTCATCAATCCCCTCATTTCTCATTCTATCAAAAATTCCCTCGTAAGAAAAGTCAAAACCGACTCCGTTGACGCATGTACTTTTTAAAAGGGAATATTTTTTGACGTGGGGCTTGACTTTAGTTAGCTGGTCTTGTGTTTCCCTGTACAGATCTGAATTCTCAGTTAGCGCCTAAGATATAGTCTTAAAAATGCAATTAGAAGATTAATGTCTGATTATAGAAAAAAGGATTAAGGTTATAAAGCCTCTTACTTCGTTTACAATAAATTTTTTTATTGTAAACGAATAAATAAAGAGTGAAATATTGATAATACTAAGCTTATTATAATTAAGAGTACAATACTGAAGGCTCCCATCGCTAGGGCTACGTTACCACTATTACTTTCTACTTCATCGTTTTGTGATAACTGCTGAGTAGTATTAGTAACTAGTTGACTATTTTTCTCCATCATTATCCTTCCCTTCTTTTTTATGATCGGACCTATTTAGACCAAATGATTTAAAATTATATTCTAACCACGCTCTTGTAGCATAGGATAAATACGTATTTTTCTTCCATGCAATTGCTAAATGCCAAGGCTTGATTTCATTTTTTAAGGGTAAATAGTGAATTAATTCCATATCTAACTTGGTGCACAATGTTTGAGGAAGAAATGCAATCGCCAATTTCGAAGCAACAATATCAACAATGAAATCCCACTGAGCAGTTTCACATACAACCTTAGGTATAAAGCCCATTTCTTTACACTTTTCCAAAATGTGATCACGCAAAGCAAAGTCATCTCGATACAATACAAAGGACTCATCACTTAACTCTCTCATATCAACGATAGATTTAGTAGCTAAAGGATGATTTGCATGAACGATAAGCATTAACGGATCTTTCAAGAAAGTAACAGTTTCTAGATCTACAGTAGCCCTTGTGGGCAAGACAACGATGCCTACATCAAGAGTGCCTTCATGTATTTGCTGTTCAACTTTTCTGGAACCATCCTCTGCTAAATCGATGGTAATTTGAGGATATAAAGAGTTGAATTCAGCTATGGTTTTCGAAAATAACGTTTGAACCATGGGAGGAATTCCTATCTTTAAATTGCCTTGTGGGGTACCAGCTAAATTATATAACTCTGTATTAATAATGTTTAAAGTATCTAGGATAATAATTGCCTTATCAAAAAGCAATATACCTGCATCTGTAAGAACTATCTTTTTGGGACCACGATGGAATAAAGATACTCCCAATTCATTTTCTAAGTTTTTAATCAGCTTACTGATCGTAGATTGTGAAACATATAAGACCTCAGAAGCTTTGGTAAAACTCCCTTGACGTGCTACTTCAGTAAAATACACTAAATGAATGATCTCCACAGAAAAATCACCAGCCCAATATTAAATTTTTCTCGCAAAAATAGAAGTATAAAACAAATACTTTCACAAATATTGTACTTCACAAAATAAAATACGTAAAATACATGCTATGCATAGGGTTCATGGATAAGAGCCATAAGAAATAGAATTGTTGATTCTAGTCCATTTAATCAACAGAATCCCAATATATATCAGTTCTAGTCCTACTGATTGGCTTAATGATGCAGATATATTAGTCGTTAGCTAAAAATGCGGTCATATGATTACGTACTATGCAATAAAGACACTGGGGACGTTCCTTTTTTGTCACAATAAAGTTGCCAAAAAAGGAACGTCCCCAGTGTCCATTAATCCCTGTCCCTGTACTAGAAGATAAGGGATGTTCATTTGAGAGAAGTAATAGGGCAGTATTGACTTACTTTATTTGACGTAAAACAAATTTCGCCGTTATACCCGATACGCAGAAAACTACCATCATTGAGGTGTATCGGGTATAACGGCGGATTTAAAAATAAGAATGAGCAGGCTGCATGCTGAAATGGCGTAGCCTGCTATTCAGTTATATTTCTGATGACTATTTAATGCGAAAGTTAGCACTATGGTATTAAGGTAAACCATTTGTTCCTTGGTGTGATTCTTTATATAATAGTGTTCAAAAGACTATCAGAGGGGTATAATAAAAGTAACGTCTTGGAGGTGAAATCAATGACATTAGCAGAAAAGTTATTGCAGGAATTCCAAAAATTGCCTGCGAATAAGCAACGGCAGACCATTGATTTTGTTGAATTCTTGTGTAATAAAGAACAAAAAAAGTTAGAAGATATGATGGATACTGTTATTACTGATAATAAAGAAGCTTTTCTGGAACTTTCTAAATGATGCGTAAATTATCAATGGCAAATATTATACTTTTACATCAGAAGCTCATAGAACAGACGGGTGGAAGTTATAGTGTAAGGGTTATAAATTTAGTTGAGGTGCTATAAAGACAGTTTGGGACATCCCTTTTTTGTCACAATAAAGTTGCCAGAAAAGGAACGTCCCCAGTGTCCACAATGGCAAATATTATACTTTTACATCAGAAGCTCATAGAACAGACGGGTGGAAGTTATAGTGTAAGGGTTATAAATTTAGTTGAGGTGCTATAAAGACAGTTTGGGACATCCCTTTTTTGTCACAATAAAGTTGCCAGAAAAGGAACGTCCCCAGTGTCCACATTTATATAAGCCCATAGATACAATATACCTATAGAAGAGCTCCTTTAACACACAATAAAAAAGCCAATTCCCTTTATAGTATGGGATTGGCTTTTTTTGATTTTAAGTAATAATCAAGGTTTCATGGTCTTAATCAGAGTTGTTAGTTGTTCGCGTTCTTCTTCTGTAAGCTTTTCGGCAGCAAGAAGAAGACGATTTAGTGATGGGGCAAGTGTTTGTGTTTCACTGGCGAAGAAATCGGTTAAAGATATTCCTAATGCGGTGCAGATGGATTTGATTAAATCAACATCGGCAGCCCTGCTATTAGTTTCTAATCGACTAATAACTGGTTGAGAAATATTTGTCATTTTCGCTAATTCTTGAGTTGTTAGATTTTTAGCTTTACGCAATTCTTTAATACGAGCACCAACATCCATAATAACCACCTATTCTAAAATAGAATATTTTCTAATCCCTATTCTACAGGTTTACCTCAAGCAATCCAATATATAATATATTTTTATTCCGAAATAGAATAAAAATAGTTGACTCAAGTCTAAAATAATTCTAAAATAGAATTAAAGAATTAAAAAGTATAACCCATAGATGGCAAGAGTTCATTATAAATACGAAGGAGAGGATTATCATGAAAAAAGAAAGCCTTTTTGAATGTGCAATGGATTCTATGGAGGATGTTAGTCTTAATATACCTCTGCAGCAAGTATCAAATGACTATTATTATTCCGATATAGCGGCTAAAGAATATGAAGATGAGCTGCGTGCAGCGTTGCCTCCACATTTACATCGCACATTAAGCAGGCTGGCGGATAAAAACAATGAAAGGGAAGCAGCGAGTATGGCTGTTAGCTATCGGCAAGGATTTGCTGACTCCATACGATTTATCATGCAGGCATTGTCCTGGGAGCCAACAAGGCGGTAAGAGTAATAGGGGAAAACCGCATGACTGGTAACGATACAAAATGGATCAAATATATGTGGACTGGGCAAAAAGCATAAGAGTAATGCCATGCTGACAGATAGACAGCATGGCATTACTCTTATGTGCATTTATCAGACTTATATTGGGCTATAGGCATAACAAAAGTTGAACTTACATTACGTGCCTCTGGCGCCATGTCGCTTAAAGCGATCTACTCGATAATATATGCGCTAACAATCTCTCCATAATAAGCGGTATGAAAATCCTTGTTTGCACCGTGAAATGAACTATCAACATCCTGTGGGTAACATACGTTCTTGTTTTCTTCTGTAATTTCACGCTCATCTTGTTTCTGTTTGTAAATAACCCTGCATTCAAGTGTTAAGGGAAGCTCCTTAATAGCAGGAACAGAAACAGTATTAGGTGTTACAAGCGTCAAGTTAAGTTCTTTAATCTTATCAATTGCATGACCGGATTTTGTCCCGCAAACCCCCAAGATCTTTTTGTCAAAAGAACCATAGGGTATATTTATTGTGAATTCAGGATTTTTTTCAAGTTGATGTTTTGTAAAGCGATTTTCTCTAACGAAAACTGTAAAAATTGGTTTTGACCATTCAATTCCGAGTGTGCCCCAAGAAATAGTCATAGAGTTCACTTTGTCAGCTGCCTTTGTGGTCAATAAAACGCCTGTTTTGACTGCTTTCAGAATTTCATTAGCATAATCAAAGACTTCAATTTCTTTTTTCATAGTGCTAACCCTCCTTGAATTTTCGATGCTTTTATAATACACCAATATGCAATTAATGGGGAGTACGCACTTTTTTGTAAGATACTATTCAGAAGTAGAGGGTAGAGTTTTATTTATGCATTTCCTTCATCAAAGATATAAATAAACGAGCTGCTTTAGAAAGGTATTTTCCCTTTCGATAGGCTATAATAGCGGTTCTTGTGTTAATGGATTCCTTTATTGAAAAATAGCAGGGATGTTCTGGCATATACCTATGTCTAACTAATGTATCAGGGAGTAAAGTGGCACCGAGTCCAGCTACAACTAAAGCCTGTGCCGCTTCCATGCTTTGGCTTTCAAGAATAATCTTCGGTTTAAATCCAGCTTGTGCACAAAGATCAAGTAAAGTCTGATGCAGTCTTTGTCCATGCTTCATTAGAATAAATGGTACTTCCTTTAGCTCGGAAATGTTTATATTTGTCCAGGGCGGCTGGTTTGAATTACTTCCTCTATTTTGTTTGCTTAAGGGATGGTGTGGTGATAAAGCAATTAAAAGTTCTTCTGTCAAAATCGGTTCATAAGCAAAAATATTCTCTGCTATTGGCAGGAGTACGATTGAAAAGTCAGTGATGCCATTTAAAGCAAATTCTTCTAACTCTGCGGTAGTGCCTTCGGCTAAAACAATTTCAATACCTGGATATTGTCTTTGAAAAAGAGGCAGCACTTGTGGCAGGAGATACGTACTTCTAAAAGGAGAACTTCCGATCGTAAGGCGGCCTTTTTTCAAATCCGCGATGTCATCCATTTGCTGAATCATTTGATCATTCAAGTCTAAAATTCGTTTTGCAGTCTCAATATATAATTCTCCGGCAAAAGTAAGCCGCAAGGGAGTCGCTGTCCGATCAAACAATAAGACACCTAATTGCTTCTCCAGCCTTTGAATGCATTGGCTTAAAGAGGGTTGGGCGATATATAATTTTTTAGCAGCCTGAGAAAAACTTTGTTCTTCCGCTACTTTTAAGACATATTTCATTTGACGGTACTCCATATGATACTCCTTTTTTTCTTTTGGTATAGGATATACACTATGGTATTGATAGATATTTTAGTATTAGACCTATTATTTATTGTATATTACAATACTATCAAAAGCAATAATACCTGAATATATAGAAAATATTGATTTTTGAAACATGAGGAGGTTATTACATGAACAAAGAAGAAAAAATTCAGGCGATGACAGAGATTATGACTAAATTTACAGGTTATATGGGGAAACATCTGCCTGACGACGTTACAGCGAAGCTAAAAGAATTACGTGAACAGGAAGACAGCTATCTGGCAAAGGTAGTATATGATTCCATGACTGAAAATCAGGAATTGGCTAATCGGCTGAACCGCCCATGCTGTCAGGATACCGGAGTTGTCCAGTATTTTGTCAAGGTCGGATCACAATTTCCCTTGCTGGCAGAGGTACAAGATATTCTGCGGACAGCGGCTCTGGAAGCCACGAAGGAAGCACCGCTGCGTCATAATGCTGTGCAAATCTTCGAAGAGAAAAACACAGGTACGAATACAGGTGAGCGCATCCCTTGGATAAACTGGGAGATTATCCCTAACGAGAAAGGTATCAATATTGAAGTATACATGGCCGGCGGTGGCTGTAGTTTGCCAGGACAGGGTAAAACGTTGATGCCTGCAGCAGGATATGAAGGTGTTGTGGAGTTTGTTTTTGACGTGATGACATCCTATGGGATCAATGCTTGCCCACCATTATTGGTAGGAATAGGGATTGGCGGCTCCATTGATGTGGCGGCAGAACTTTCAAAAAAGGCACTATTTCGTCCACTTGGAGTACGTCACTCTAATTCGCGGGGCGCAGAAATGGAGCGGTTGATGGAGAAAGGTCTCAATGACTTAGGTCTTGGACCACAAGGATTATCTGGTAAGAACTCTGTTATGGGTGTGCATATGGAAACAGCAGCTCGCCATCCGTCCACCATTAGCGTAGCGGTATCTATCGGGTGCTGGGCTCATAGAAAAGGTAATATTCAAATCAATGAAGATATGACTTATGAAATTACTTCACACAGGGGGGGAACACTGTGAAAAAGATTTTAACAACACCAATTCAGAATGGCGACCTTGAGCAGCTAACGGCGGGAGACGTTGTGTATCTAAATGGATATCTAGTTACCTGTCGTGATATGCCTCACCGTCGTCTTGTAGAATTAGGTCAAAAATTACCTGTCGATCTGGCAGGATTAGCAATTTTCCATGCAGGACCAATTGTTGTAAAAGAAGACGATGGATGGAAAATGATTTCCATAGGACCTACCACCAGTATGCGGATGGAAAAGTTCGAAAAAGAATTTATTGCAGAGACAGGGGTAAAATTAATTGTCGGCAAAGGCGGCATGGGCCCGAATACAGTGGAAGGATGCCAAACTTACAAAGCAGTTCATGCAGTGTTCCCTGGTGGCTGTGCGGTACTGGCTGCGACGAAAGTGGAAGAAATCGAAAGAGTTGAATGGTTAGAACTTGGCATGCCTGAGGCGCTTTGGGTCTGTAGAGTAAAAGAATTTGGTCCGCTCATTATTTCTATTGATACCAAAGGAAATAATCTCTTTGAAACTAATAAGGTCATATTCAATGAGAAGAAAATACCAATCGTTAAAGATGTTTGTAGTCAAGTTAAGTTTATTAAATAGTTAAAGTAGTCTGTATAGGGGAGTTTGCAGGAAAGGTTCCTGCAAGCTTCCTTTGCTAGGAAGCATATTGAAAGAGTAGATATAAAAGAATGATTAACGGAAAGAAAATTTTAATGAACGGTAATGATAAATAAAATCACTATATAGAGAAAGGATAGCGTAGATCTGTGGATTAGCAAATCTACCAGGTGAAATTATGGATACTATGAATCATGTTACACCCAAAATAACTCCTTCCACAGTAAAGAAGACGAATGTTCGCTGGATAGTCGTAGCCATATTATTTATTGTTACTATCATCAATTACGCCGATCGTGCTACGATTGCACTGGCCGGCCCAGAGATTGCAAAAGACTTGCATATGGATTCTGTAGCGATGGGTTATATCTTTTCTGCCTTTGGTTGGGCATATGTCCTTTGTCAGTTACCAGGAGGATATTTGTTGGATCGATTTGGTTCAAGAAAAGTGTATGCAGCTAGTATTTTCTTTTGGTCTTTATTTACATTATTTCAAGGTTTCGTTGGTTTTCTAACTGGATTTACTGCAGTTGCTACTTTGTTTGCGTTAAGGTTCATGGTTGGGGCTTCTGAAGCACCTTCATTTCCGGCAAATAGTCGAATTGTTGCGGCTTGGTTCCCTGCCTCAGAGCGCGGTACTGCAGCAGCTATTTTTAGTTCCGGTCAAGCTGCTGCCACCGTATTGTTTGGGCCGCTGATGGGATGGCTTGTATTCACTTATGGTTGGCACTATGTGTTTGTGGTTATGGGCGCGATGGGGATGCTCTTTACATTGGTATGGAATAAGTTTATTCATAATCCTAAAGATCATCCCATGGCCAATGAAGCTGAGATTCAATATATTACAGAAGGCGGCGGCTTGGTCGATATGGATCAAGCAAAGAAAGATGGAGCTAAGCAAGATGGACCTAACATGAAATATGTTAAACAACTGCTTAAAAATCGTATGATGCTAGGAATCTATATTGCCCAATATTGCATTAACGCTACGATATATTTCTTTATTACCTGGTTTCCAGTTTATCTGGTGCAGGCTCGTGGAATGACGATTCTCAAAGCCGGCTTTGCTGCATCTGTACCCGCAATATTTGGTTTTGTGGGCGGAATTTTGGGTGGAATGTTATCTGATTTCTTGCTCAAAAAGGGCTATTCTCTTACTATTGCCAGGAAAATACCGATAATAGTAGGGATGTTATTAGGAACCACGATAATCGCCTGTAATTATGTGGACACGGAATGGATCGTCATCGCTGTTATGTCTGTAGCCTTCTTCGGTAAAGGACTGGGTCAACTTGGCTGGACGGTCAATTCCGATACTGCGCCAAAAGCCATCGTCGGTGTGAGTGGCGCTGTATTAAACATTTTTGGCAATCTTACCAGTATCATTACCCCCATTGCAATTGGTTATATTATAAAAATAACAGGATCATTCAATGGTGCGTTAGTTTATATTGCTGTACATTGCCTTGTTGCTATTTTCTGTTATTTGTTTGTTGTTGGAGAGATTAAGCGAGTTGAACTTAAGGATTGAACACTGTCCCTGTCAAGGAGGCAGTATAAAAAAATAAAGTATCTAAGCAGCCTTGGTCCGAACTTCCAGCGGACTGAGGCTATTTCATTTTGTCTGTAACCTTTCATTATTTAAGGGATTTTCAGGCAACCTGCGATGGGTCCAGGTAAACCATATTCCCGCTATTAAGCCCCTGGATGTGGAAAAGGGTACTTTGATTCTGGAACATGATTTTGACGGGCGGGAGCTTGAGTTGGAGTTTGCGAAAGATGCAATAAAATATATTGCCAGTTTATGGGGAGAAGAAGTTAAAATACAAACAAAACTAAACGGACAGAATAAAGTGCTTTGCTGTAATCAAGCAAAGGAGATTACGATTAGTTGATCTTGCACCCAGAATTAGATGATTAAGATTGAAGAAATTGCCTATACAACATTTCAAAATCATTTTATCCCATGTAAATTGATATTGCGTATAATAGAGGACAGCATGAATGTGGTTTCAAAATCAATAATTAGTAAGAAATAGCAGTTTGCCATCTGCAATAGGGAGGCAGGCTGCTATTTCTTACGTCAATTTTTTACAATACATTGTGGGCTTAGGTTGCTAAAATAAATGGAAAGAAGGGGGGAATATAGTGAAGATCGTCATGGTTATCAATAAAGAACTTCCGATCGGACTAGTAGCCAATACCGCTGCAGTGCTGGGAATTAGTCTGAGTAATATGTTTCAACAGGACATTGTAGGATGCGATATACAAGATGCTAATGGCAACATACATATTGGAATCACTGCCCAAACAATTCCTGTTTTAGGTGGTAGTAGACAGCAGATTAAAGATATTCGGGATTTAATGTTTGACAGTTCTCATTCGGAGGTAACTGTTATAGATTTCAGCGAGCTTGCTCAAAAATGCTTGGAGTATGAAGACTATAGCAGAACACTTTCCTGTTTGCCAAGTTCGGACATCTACTATTTAGGTATTTGCTTGTACGGCCCGAAGAAAAAAGTAAATAAACTAACGGGAAATTTGGGCTTATTGCGATAACAAGCATAAAGAGAATAAATCTATGGAATGAGGAGGTAATATAATGCTTAAAGGATATACACTTCCACGGACGCCACGAGGCACATCAAGTCTTGCACCAAAACCGCCATGGCATTATGTGGGCAATGCACTTGCAGTTGAGTATGAGGTAAATGCAATAGCTGCTGCAGCGTTTTTGCCTGAGGGTCTTGAGTTAGCATCAAGCCGCTGCGCAGCATATTTTATTGAATGGCAGTACTCCAGTGAAAATGATGAAGAGTATTTAGATCCTGTTCGTAGTCAATATCATGAAACGATTATTTTATTATCTGCCCAATTTGAGGGAGCACCTGTATCTTACTGCCCATTTATATGGGTTGACCAGGATGTTTCCCTAATGCGGGGTCTTATTCAGGGGTGGCCTAAACAAATGGGGTCAACATGGATTACGCGGGCCTATGATCTGCCATCAAAAGCAAATCCTGTTGTAGGCCCAGGTGGGAAGTTTGGTGCTACTTTATCCGCTAAAGACCGTCGTTTGATCGAAGCGCAAGTTACTTTATGCGAATTGACGGATTCTCTTCCTTCGCCTAATTTTGCAAAAGCTGTTAATGTACGATATTTTCCAGAACTTGCTGCAGGTAAACATGGGAAAGCAGCAGTGAATGAACTTGTACAACTTAAATCACGTGATATCATGGTATCTCACATCTGGAAAGGGGAGGCCAAAATGGAGATTTTCGATCATCCTTATATAGAGCTTCCGGACTTGCGACCGACAGCGGTTATTGCCGGATATCGTTTTCCTTTTGCACTTACTGTTGATGATCTGATTCATCTTCGGGATTTGTGTTCATATGATTTGGGATAATAAGGAATGTGAGATGTTGTTGAGGAATTCCTGGCCGTCATACTCGGAGTTTCGGGTTAAACTGTAAATTTTAAAATATTAAAATAGCAGACTGCAGCCTCAAATAGGCGGTAGTCTGCTATTTCTTTATGGAAAGACTTTAGTTTGGAACGAATATGGCGCTCGCTCAGTAGATCGTATGAAGTGCTGAACGATTAGGTACACTTGTTGCGTTTTCGTAATACGTAAACGGTCAACGTTCTTTTGAACAGCATGATTCATCTTTTCAGCTGCTTCAAGCTGGGGCTGGTTTTATGAACATATTAGTGTGTTGGCACATTTATTGCATAGTTAGATAAGTAAATGAATTCATGATTTACAATAGAGACAGGTACCAAGATAGAGTAATCAATACCGGTAGAGAAATTTTCATGAAGATGGCTGAAAGATTAATAATCTTAGTTTTTCGATGAAAAGAGATAAGATGGAGGAGGAAAGAAGTCATACTAAGTTAGGCTGAAAGCTACTTGAAGTCATGTATGTACAGAAAGCAGGCGGTCAGTGGGAGCCATAAGTTGGCTGTAAGAGTTATAAGTGGGAAAATAAAAAAAAGAGGTGTTCTTATGAAGAATTATTTAAAGAAAACTATAATGGCTGCATTTAGCGTAACGTTATTAACCGGTTTAGCGGTACCTAGCGTATTCGCTCAACAATCTGTAAAAGTGAATTTGCCGACTTTTAAAATTACCGCGAATGATGTTGCTATTGATAATAATACAAGACTGTATCCTGTTATCGTTTACAAAGATACCACCTATTTACCTATGACTTACAACGACAGCCGTTTTCTCGGACTGGAAACGGATTGGAGTTTGGACAATGGTCTACAAATAACTAAGAACAGTATGCAGCTTTCCTATAATCCTAACAATCGATATATTAACTCTGCACTGGAAGATGCTGTTATCTCTGAACTTAAAACCAGTGTTAATGGAAAAGTAATTAACAACAAAAATGAAACCCTGCCTCTACTGGTATTTCGCGACATCACTTATGCCCCATTAATGCGATATGGAGTTGATGAATTCAATTTGACATTTAGTTTTGATGCCAATAAAGGGTTAATCATTAACTCTAAAGCTACTAAAGCAAGCTCAGCAACAATTCCAGCAGATGCAAAAGTGTATTCTCAAGTTTTTGATAATGTAACAGTTATTTTAGATCGTTCTTGGAATAACCAAAGCGGTAACTTGTATGTAAAAGAAAATAACATTACGAAAAAAATTGGTAATCCCAACTATATCTACGGAGAATCCTATTCTAAAGTTGGAGCAATTGAGACATACAGCCCGGTTAACAATTTAAGTGTTTCGGATCGATGGGTCTATGTTGTAGCGATTGATTCTTCTGCTTCACCATTAGTCAGCAAAAATGTAAGAGTTAATATCGATACGAATGAAGTACAAGTAACTAAGTAACTTTACAATACTAATCCTATGAAGTTATACTGATTGTCAAAAGGCCGTGGTGAAACGTTAGTTTTACTACGGCCTTTTTGCTGTCTGTGTAATGTCTGGGCCGGTTAGGCAGATCAGTAAATTTCTACAAGGAATTAGTTCATAGAGTGAAGAAGTTCATATACAGCCTATTCAATAATGATTAGAGTTGGATATATGTTAATCGATACGTTAACTTTATGAAGTTAGTTTTGTACCTGTGTTATGCTGGACGTTATGGAGGTTTTTTGCATATGGAATTAAGACAAATTGAATATTTTTGCATGGTAGGAAAGCTACATAGTTTTACCAGAGCAGCAGAGCAATTACATATTTCTCAGCCTTCAATCACCCAGGCTATTCGCAAGCTGGAGGAAGAAATTGATGTCCAGCTTTTTGACAGGAGTAAAAAGAAAGCTGTTCTTACGACGGAAGGGGAGGCTTTTCTTACGCGAATGGAAAAGATTCTCGATGACTGTCAACAAGCTATTCAGGAAGCAAAAGACTTTAAGACGTGGCGAAAAGGCACGGTCAAGTTAGGTGTTCCGCCGATGATTGAATCCTACTTATTTCCTGATATTTTCTCAGGCTTTAAACATGCCTATCCCGATTTACAACTGATTGCTTTTGAGGAGACATCCTCCTTAGAAGCTGCTTCTAAACTAGAAAAAGATGAACTTGATTTGGCGATCATCATTCTTCCTGAAAGTTCTGAAACCCTCAATACCTTGGTTATCACCCAAGAAGAACTTGTCTTGTGCATGCATCCCGATCATCCCCTGGGACAGCAGAAATCGGTGAGATTTGATCAACTGAAAAACGAACAGTTTATCTTACTAAAAGAAAGATCTTATCAGCATCAAATTGTCATCAGCAGGTGTTTGCGTCAACATTTCATGCCTAATACGATACTTTCTTCCAACCAAATTAAAACAATAAAGAATTTAATTGCCAATGGCTCGGGGATTTCTCTGCTGATGACCATGGTCGTTCGGGATGATCCTCAAATCGCCGTTGTTCCATTACATGAACCTATTACATTTGATATTGGCTTAGCTTGGAAAAAGGATAAATATTTGTCAAATGCATCCATGGCATTTATAAAATTTCTTAAGGAGCAATACAAACTGAAAGCATGTATTGATGATGTTACAAAGTAAATACATAAGAAAAATACTGATGCATCCTTTAAAATTTATAAATTCTGCTGCTAAAATAAAAAGTCCGCAAATTTCGCGGACTTTTTTGCATGTATTGAATAAAGTATAATTCGTACGAATTCAAATCGATTATAACTACTATAGGCACAAGTTATTAACTCATTGCTATAATATATTTCCCTTTAATAATCCTACATGATAGTGTTTATTTAGGTACACGAAATACAAAATAAATAATTTGAATTTTATGAATTATTTAGGAGGTAGATTGAATGATAGCAAATGAAATCAAAAGGAAAATTCGTAATATTGTTGGTTTGGAAAATGCGATTGATTCTACAGAGGAGTGTTTTGGCTATTCTTATGACTCATCCTTTGTTCCAATGTCGCCAGAGAATATTCCCGATCTTGTAGTCATTCCCAGCACTACGGAAGAGATATCCGCAGTAATGGCGATTGCCAATGAATATGGTATTCCTGTAACACCTCGCGGCACGGCTAGTGGCCGCACTGGTGGCAGCATCCCTGTCTGCGGTGGTATTTCCTTAGCACTCCATCGCATGACAAAAATCATCGAATTTGACGAAGGAAATATGATGATTACAGTGGAAGCTGGCGTACGTACCATTGACGTTTATAATTTTTGTGCTGAAAGAGGCTTGTTTTTTCCTCCAGACCCGGCTAGTTGGAAGTATGCAACCATTGGTGGAAATGTGGGGGAAAATGCTGGTGGCATGAGGGCGGTCAAGTATGGGGTGACCAGTAATTATGTCATGGGACTTGAGGTCGTATTAGCTGACGGCAGCATTATTAATACCGGCGGCAAAGCAATCAAAAACGTAACTGGCTATAATCTTACCCAATTATTCACTGGATCAGAAGGTACCTTATGTGTTATTACCAAGGTGCTGCTGCGCTTAATTCCGATGCCCAAAGCACGAAATACCCTGCAATTAATGTTTCCTTCCCTGGATAATGCTTGTAAGACCATTCATAAAATGCTGATATCCGGAGTGGTACCAGCGGCTGCAGAATTAATGGATAAAATCAGTATCCAAGCAGTAGCCAGACACCGTAAACTTGAGATTGATTCGTCCATAGAAGCCTGTGTCATCCTGGAAATTGACGGAGAGACCAATGCCGATCTGGAGAAGCAGGCTAAGCAAATTCAAGCTATCGCCAATGAATTTAGGGTACTTGAAGTTCGGATTGCGGCTTCCCAGCAAGAAGTAGATGATATTTGGTCCATACGCCGTGGACTCAGTTCAGCTATTGGTGCTATGGCACCCAATCGATTTGGCGAAGATATTTCAGTACCACGGAATGCATTTCCTGAGACCGTTGGTCTTATCCGCAAAATAGCAGAAAAATACAACCTGACAATTGCCGTTTATGGGCATGCCGGCGATGGCAACATCCATCCCTCTGTACTTTGTGATCTGTCTAAGCCCGGAGAAGAACAACGAGTTCATGATGCTGTAAATGAGATTTTTTCGGCAGCTCTTTCTGTAGGTGGCACGTTATCCGGTGAACACGGTATTGGCATAACGAAACGGCCTCATATTACTAAGGCTTTAGGGGAAGCAGGGGTCAATGCGCTGCAAATGGTTAAGCAATCCTTTGATCCTAAGGGCATTCTGAATCCAAATAAAATTTGGTAGTGAGGAGTTTGTAATAATGCATACAGATATAAAATCATACTTCAAAGACGTGGAAGATATTGTGAGTCAGTGCGACCGTTGTGGCACTTGTCTGACCGTATGCCCTCTATTTGGCGCAAAAGATATGGAATCATCAAGTGCCCGGGGCAAAAATAATATTGCCAGGGGACTGATACAAGGAGTTGTTAAACCTAGTACTAAGGTACTCGACATTATTAATTTTTGTCTCTTGTGCCGCACCTGTGTAGATAATTGTCCCAGCAAGGTCAAAACCGATGAGGCGATGATTGCCCTTCGACAGTATTTTGCCGATAAAAATGGCAGTCCGGGTGCTAAATATAAGGCACTAGGTGCCCTCATGAAGAATCGAACCCTTGTAAAATTATCTGCCGGGACACTTAAGGTATTACGTCGGATCGGCATGAATACTGTGGTCCCTCATGGTATGGCACCTAGAGAATTTACACGCAAGCAGTATTTGGCATCCTTTGTAGGTCCTGCCGCTCTAGGCAGCGCTGCGCCCCTGTCGCCTATTACCCTATCTGATAAAAGCAAGGTCGCCTATTTTAAAGGCTGCGGCATGAGCATGATGTTCCCTGATGCAGTAGAGGGGACACTTACTATCTTAGGTACACTAACAGAGCCAGAACGAATTGATAATCTATGCTGTGGATTACCCCACCTTGCTCATGGACTTCGTACTGACTTTTTAGAGATGGCAAAAGAAAATATTGTTTTATTTGAAAAATCGGATGTGATTGTTAGTGATTGTGCTAGCTGCAGCGGTACATTGAAGCACATTGCCGCTTATTTTGCTGATGATCCAGTGTGGAAAGACCGGGCAGCTGCCTTCAGTCAAAAAATTATGGGGCTCAGTGAATATCTCGTCCATGTTGGCTATAAGCCTCAGCACCGTGTTGATGCGAAACTGACATTTCATGAACCCTGCCACTTAGGACGGGGGCAAGGTATCAAAAACCAGCCCCGCCAACTTTTAAAAGCAACCGGGAACTTTACAGAAATGGCAGGAGCCAATACTTGCTGTGGCGGTGCTGGATCCTTCCATATGGATTATCCCGATATTGCAACATCCATCTTAGCAAAGAAACGCATTAATATTGAAAATTCTGGGGCGCAAATTGTTGTCTCCGAATGTCCCACCTGTCTTGTTCAGCTAAATAAGGCGGCAGCACAAAGTGGCGGAAAATTCAAGGTAATGCACATTAGCCAAGTCATTTGAGATGACTACGGCTCAGGGCGATGAGAATAGAAAATTTAGGGGGGTTAATGAATGGTTTTACTTGGCATTTTAATTGTACTATTAACATTCCTCGCTATCATCAAACGTTATGAAACCAGGTTGGTTTTATTCGTAGCAGGTGTGGCAATGGCTTTAGTCGTCGGCAAACCTTTAGTAGCCATAGATGCGTTTGCCAAAGCAATGGTGAACGAAGGGCTTGTAACCACGATCTGTACAGTGATGGGTTTTTCCTATGTAATGAAACTGACTGGCTGTGATAGTCATCTGGTAAACTTCTTAACTAGCTTGCTAAAAAGATTTACATTTATTTTGATACCAGGAGCAGTAATAATGACTTGGGTGCTTAATATTGCTTTACCGAGTACAGCGGGGTGCGCCGCTGCAGTTGGCGCCGTGTTAATACCTACTTTGATTGGAGCTGGTGTACACCCTGCTATGGCGGCCGCTGCTGTCATGTCCGGCACATTTGGCAGTACAATGAGCCCTGGTCTTGTTCACAATCCATTTGTCGCTAAGTTAGCTAATGTTGATGTGATGACCGTTATCGCTGGTCATACCTCATCTGTGCTTATTGCACTTGCTATTGCAGCACCGATGCTAACTTTTGTTTCTTATTTGCGCAAAGAAGGTCCTAGTGCTGAGCGTGCCGAAAAAGTAGCTGTCAATAAGCAAGAGTTTAAAGTTAACTTTGTAAAAGCGCTAGTTCCTATCGTTCCTCTTGTATTGTTGGTGTTGGGCAGCAAAATGGTTGGTATTATTCCTGTCGTTACAGTTCCCCAAGCTATGATTATGGGGGTTATACTAGGATTTATCGTGACATTGGGGAATGCTCAAGAAATATCCAAAAGCTTTTTTAAAGGCATGGGTGAGTCTTATGGTGAAATCGTGGGTATTATTATTGCAGCCGCTGTATTCACCCAAGGGATGGAGACAATCGGACTCACTGGTGCGCTCATTGAAAAAATGAAGGAATCACAGGATATAGCTAGATATGCAGCCTCCTTCGGTCCATATTTACTTGCAATTTTGAGTGGTTCGGGTGATGCAGCTGCTCTCGCTTTCAATGGCTCAGTTACCCCTTATGCTGCACAATTTGGTTTTAAAATCACTGACATGGGTTCACTTGCTACATTATCTGGAGCTTTTGGACGTACGATGTCTCCAGTAGCGGGTGCTACCATTGTTTGCGCAACAATAGCTGGTGTAAATCCTATGGAGATTGCGAAGCGAACCGCTCCAGGAATGTTCCTTGCTCTTATTGCTGTTTTGATTGTTTTCTCATTCAAATAATTCAGCCGAATCTTTTAACTCAAATAAAATGTACCCGAAGAGTAGATTTTTTTCTTTGTCTACTCTATCGGGTACATTTTATTTTGATATTCCTTGCGGCTTTTTTCAAAATCAATTTCGTATTAAATAGTCGAATGCGCCCAGTGCTGCATTCGCACCGGCGTAACTTCAACAAACTTTCCATTGTGATAAGCCTGCTCTTTACATTACTTCCAAATGTAAATTTTGACCAATTAATTATTAATTGATAGTATTAACTAAAAGGTATCGCTTATAGGATATAATAACGGATAAAAAAATGCCGTTTGACTCGATACGCAAAGCCATATCCTGGGAATCGTTCCTCCGAAGCTTGGGTGGGGAGAGCTAC
This sequence comes from Pelosinus fermentans DSM 17108, assembly GCF_000271485.2. Lineage (NCBI taxonomy): Bacteria > Bacillati > Bacillota > Negativicutes > Selenomonadales > Sporomusaceae > Pelosinus > Pelosinus fermentans. The sequence goes on along the minus strand of NZ_AKVN02000001.1, from coordinate 4,764,788 downwards.
AAGGAGAGTAACACAAGATAATCAGGTTAATAGTATAGTGCTATATTGCAAAGGAAAGAAATTGGGGGTGGCAGGAATGCAAGTTCATTTCATTTTAGCTTTTGTTGCTTTTTTGTGGGGGTTAAATCCGCCGGCAATGAAAATTGGTCTTCTGTATGTAGATCCTATGCCTTATAATGCAATTCGCATGCTGGTTGCGTTGGTAGTTGGCTGGGGAGTGCTAAGACGCATAGGGAGCTGGCAAACGCTGCGGCGAGAAGATTGGAAAGTATTACTCGTTTCTAGTCTGGGTTTTTTCTTCTTTCAACTTTTTTTTACTGCAGGTGTGCAGATTACAACAGCAGGAAACGCATCGCTCATTCTTGGCTGCTTGCCAGTCAGTGTAGCCATTATTAACCACTTTCACCGACTTGAGCGTATTAGTAAGGCGGCGATGGTTGGTATACTGGTCTCGATTGGGGGGATCGTTATTATGGTGGCTGGTACTGGTAAAGAAATCAGTCTGAGCGAAAGACATATTACGGGGGCACTGATGTTACTCGCCGCCCAAATGAGTTACGGCTACTATACCGTCTTTTCTCGTCTACTGATACATGCTTATTCGGCATATCAGATAACCGCATATATACTTCTAATTTCTACTGGACTCTTCCTATTAATATCACTTCCCGCCGTACTGGCAACTGATTGGCAATCTGTACCCTGGCCAGGTTGGGCCAGCATATTATATTCTGGCCTTTTTCCTCTATGCTTGGGTAATTGTCTATGGATATGGGGCACAGGAATATTAGGCAGCACCAAGGCATCGTTATATAATAACCTGCCACCAGTCTTTGCTGTTGCAATCAGTTACCTATTTCTCGGAGAGAGCTTTGGGTGGCTGCAGTTTATTGGTGCTATTATAATATTTTCAGGTTTGTATGTTGCTAAGGGGAAAAAACAGTCTATGGAAGCATAAGAATGATCAACTAATTTAATAAGATATAATTTTATCAAGAGAGGTATTTGGAGATGAACAAAAAGCTTATGTTGTCATTTACACTAAATAATATTGAATTGAAAGGAACCTTTTTTGTTAATGAAACATATAGTCAAAAACATGCACATATGATTCATTCTCATCAAAATGTGCTCGAAATTCTTTATGTATATAGCGGAAAAGGGCGATATCTTGTAGGTAATCGAGAATATGCTGTGAATTCTGGTGATTTCATTATTTGTAATGCGGGAATTCTTCATGGAGAAGCTCCTTTTCAGCAGCATAATATGCAGACGTATTGTTGTGCTCTCTCTGGTATTGACATAAAAGGATTGCCTCCAAACTGCCTAATCAATTATAGTCATAAACCTATTTTTTCTTCAAAAGAAACATCTAAGCGTTTACATCAACTTATGCCCGTATTGCATGAACTTTACATGACATCAGCAAATATTGTTTCACATTATTTGGCTATAAGTATTTTGCTTTTAGTTTATGAAGAAATAGTAACACAAAAAGAGAATGGGAATATGGAGTATGAACAAAAAAAAGAAAACCTTGTACGTAAAATTACGGAGTTTATCGATGAACACTATAAAGAATCGATTAAACTGGAAAATATTAGCCACAGTCTTCATATTAGTCCTTCGCAATTATCTCATGTTTTTAAGCATGAAACGGGTTTATCTCCCATTCAGTATATAATTCACCGGCGTATCGGAGAAGCGCAAAGTCTTTTAATGGAAACGCATCTTTTAATTCGAGAGATCGAAGAAAGTCTTGGATTTGGCAGTAGTGTTCATTTTAGTGCGATATTCAAAAAGTATGTTGGTATTTCCCCTAAAGACTATAGAATACATTTTAAAAAAAATAAATGATTTTAAAATGCACAGTATTGTCATGTTTATGATGCTGTGCATTTTTTTTGCAAGATATTATAACAAATAAGAAATAAAATAAGATCTATTATGATTATTCTGAAAATTACAGCAAGATAATAATAACAGAAAAAAATGATACTAATTATAATATTAATTAAGGTTCATGAACTATCAAGTTGTGATAAGTTTTTATAAAAAACGTATTGTGTTTTGTTTGTACCAATTGAAAAAATGAGTAATAAGCTTTATAAATGAGAGGAGTCTTAGGTATGAAACAATTGAGAATAGGGTTAGTTGGAACAGGTGCTATTGGACGTACGCATATCGAACGAATAAATCAAAAATTACAAGGAGGCCGTGTTATTGCCTGCGCAGATGTGAATCTCGATTTTTGTAAAACGGTTGCTAAGAATTATGAACTCCATGCTTATAAATGTGGAGAAGATATGATTGCCTCTAATGATATTGACGCTGTTATCGTAACAACGCTTGACCCGTTTCATGAACAATATGTTATGGCAGCTATTCAATACGGAAAATATGTTTTTTGCGAAAAACCGCTTGCGCCTGAACCTGAGGCCTGCAAACGTATTATAGAAGCGGAAATTGCTGGTGGAAAACATCTTGTACAAGTCGGTTTTATGCGCCGTTATGATCCAGGGTATTGCCAGTTGAAACAGTTGATTGAATCTGGAAAATATGGACTTCCTTTGATGCTTCACTGCGTACACCGTAATTATGATGCGCCTGGATTTACAACTCCTATGTCTGTCGAAAATTCGATGATTCATGAAATTGATGTGCTTCGTTGGTTACTCAATGAAAATTATGCGACAGTAGAAGTTGTTTTTCCAAAATCGACTCGTCATGCGGAAGGTGATTTACGTGATCCACAAATTATGTATTTGACGACTGAATCAGGTGTGAGAATTGATGTTGAGTCTTTTGTGAATTGCCGTTATGGATATGATATAAAATGTGAAATTGTATGTGAAGAAGGTTCTTTGAATTTACCGGAACCACCGAATGCAATGGTCAGGACCAACAATTCGCGTATAACTCGAATTTGTCATGATTGGTCGGAACGTTTCGTTGATGCCTACAATATTGAATTTCAAGAATGGATTAATTCTTGTAAAAATGGACATTTAACAGGACCAAGTGCTTGGGATGGCTATGTTGGACAAGTAACTGCTAAGGCCGCATCCAAAGCACGCGATACACAAAGTATTGTAAGAATGAACTTGGAATCTATGCCTGATTTTTATAAAAAATAAATTTTTGAGGTGAATACCATGAATCTTTGCTTTAATACAGATAGCTTAGGATATATGTCTTTTGAAGAAATGTTGGATACTGCAGCAGAGTTGGGATTTGATTCAATTGAAATTGCTTGTGGAAATTGGTCAAAAGCTCCGCATATTGATTTAGATAATATGCTCGAAAATAAAACTGCGCGTAATACTTTTATGGAAGAAATCGAAAAGCGTGGACTTACTTTAGCAACATTGAATTGTTCAGGCAATCAACTTGCGCCAAATGAAGAAGGAAAAGAGCATCAAAAAGTTGTTGAAAAAACGTTTCAACTGGCTGAAAAGCTCAATATAAAACATATTGTAATGATGTCTGGCTTGCCTGGTGGTTCTCCCACGGATGTAACACCTAATTGGATTACAAGTAGCTGGCCTCCAATTACAACGAAAATTTTAAATTGGCAATGGAATGAAGTATTCATCCCTTATTGGCAGACTGCGGTAGAGAGAGCGAAATCACATGGGATCGAAAAGATTGCTTTAGAAAATCATGGATATCAATTAGTTTATAACCCTGGAACGCTTATACGGCTTCGGGATGCGGTAGGTCCCATGATTGGGATGAACATAGATCCAGGCCATCTGTTTTGGATGGGAGGAGATCCTATTGTGGCTGTACGCAAATTAGGGGCAGAGCGCATATATCATGTCCATGCGAAGGATGCGCGCATGGAACGAAGTCTTTTAGAGTCTGATGGGGTCTTAGATACAAAAACAATCGATCAATTTTCTCAACGTACTTGGAATTATGTGGCATTGGGACATGGTCATAGTGTTCAGTGGTGGAAAGAATTTTTCTCTGTTCTCAGCATGATTGGATATACCGGATCGGTCAGCTTAGAAATGGAAGATTTAACAATGTCGCCACTAACTGGAATAAAGAAGTCTTTAAATGTGTTAAAAGAAGCTTTACCAAATGATTATGAGTGAGAAAATATGAATCCTATGGATTAAATGCATAATTCAGAAAATCCTCTGGAATATTCGGCGTGCCGGCGCAGTCAACCGCCACATCAATGTTGATTGCCGAATGTCCATGGGATTTTTTTATTTCCCCGAATTGTTCAATTAAGAAATTACGCACATCTCCTGATGTCGGATTAAATCCTATTCCGCCTATTTCCCTTACAATTTCCAAACGCCTATCATCCACATCCAATACGGCTACTTTTTTGTTTCCCTGGGCAATTAAGCCGCTTAGGGCACAGAGACCGATGGTTCCGGCGCCATAAATCACCACTTGATTTTCCGGTTTAGTCTGAGGAACATTTTTTCCATGGGTTCCTACTGAAAAAGGTTCAATTAAAACCGCATCGTCAAAGCGCATTAACATATCATACCTTAAGCAAAACAGGAAGGGGATTTTACGTTATACAGATCCGGCATCCTCAGCCGCGAACTGACTGTTGTAAAGATCATAGTAAAAACCCTTTTTCACCATCAACTCTGTATGGCTGCCCTTTTCCACAATATCCCCGTGATTCAGTACCAGGATGATATCCGCGTTACGAATGGTAGACAGCCGGTGGGCAATAACAAAGCTTGTCCTGCCCTGCATCATCCTATTCATCGCGTTTTGAATGAGAACCTCTGTGCGGGTGTCTACGGAGCTTGTGGCTTCATCCAGGATGAGAATTGGCTGGTCGGCGATAATGGCCCGGGCAATGGTGAGTAATTGCTTCTGCCCTTGAGAAATATTGCCGGCATCTTCACTAATCCGCATATCGTAGCTATTCGGTAATGTTCTAATAAATTGGTGGACATAAGTGGTTTTGGCGGCGTCAACAACCTGCTGCCGGGTGGCCCCTTGCCTTCCATAGGCGATATTTTCTGCAATGGTTCCATTAAACAGCCAGGTATCTTGCAGTACCATGCCAAATATGCCGCGCAAATCATCCCGTTTCATATCCCTGATATCAATACCGTCAATTTTAATACTGCCGTCATCCACATCATAAAAACGCATAAACAAATTGATCAGCGTTGTTTTGCCTGATCCGGTGGGACCGACGATGGCGACCGTTTGACCGCTTTTGACCTCTAAATTAAAATCACGGATGACAGGCTGACCGGGCAGGTAAGAAAAGTTTACCTGCCGGATGGAAACATTGCCTTGGACGTTTTCCAGCTTTACCGGATTGGGATGCTCGGCGCTTTCCTCCGCTTCATCCAAAATTTCAAAAATTCTTTCCGCAGCAGCCAGTGCGGCCTGCAAAGTTCCCGCTGCATTGGAAATGATACTGATAGGATTGTTAAACTGCTTGACGTATTGCAGAAAAGCCTGGATTTGTCCAACTTCAATTTGACCGCGAATGGCAAAAAAACAGCCCAGAACAGCAACGCCTACATACCCGATATTGCCTAAAAATGCGGCCAAAGGCGATAGTATCCCTGATAAAAATTCGGCGCGCCATGAATTTTTCAGGATTTTTTTATTTAAGTCGCTAAAGCGGGTCTTAGCTTCTTCTTCGTAATTAAAGCTTCTCACGATGCTATAGCCTGTATACATTTCTTCCACATGTCCGTTCATCGCGCCAATAAAAGCCTGCTGATTGATAAAGTATTTTTGGGATGTTTTTATGATGATTGATGAGGTAAGCAGTGCGAGGGGTATAACCGCAAAAGCTACCAGTGATATCCAGACATTAATGATCAACATCATGACAGAGATCCCCGCCAGGGTGGTTAGAGAAGAAATAATCTGGGTAAAGCTATGCTGCAAGGTAGAACTAACGGTTTCAACATCATTGGTAACCCGGCTCAATAGTTCACCATGGGTTTTGCTGTCTAAAAACCGCAGTGGCAGCCGATTGAGCTTTATATTGAGGTCTGTTCTGATCAGATAAATAATACGGGATGTGATCTCGGCCATCAGGAAATTCTGTGCAAAGGCAAACACCTGGGAAATCAAATAGATAACGGTTAATAGCAGCAGCGTTGTTATCATCTTGTCCCAGAGAAAAATACCTGTAGTCACACCTATGTACAGCTGTGTCGTCACTCGGCCTAAAATTTCCGGTGCCAAAACAGTAAACACCGTGCTTAACACCGTCATTAAAATGGCGACTAATAATTTCCCTTTTAATTGTTTAAAATAGCGCAACAGACGTCTGCCTGTATTGCCGAAGTTTCGCGGCTTCTCAGCGTCTCCGATGATTGACGGGGGCTTTGAAAAAGAACCTGGCTTATTGCTCATAGTAGCCCCTCCTGCTGAAACTGCGATCTGAAGATTTCCTGATAGATGCCGCAGCGTTTCATCAGCTCTTCATGGTTGCCGGTGTCGGCGACTTCCCCCTCGTTGAGAACCACAATGCGATCCGCCTGAATAATGGTGCTGATGCGCTGGGCAATGACAATCAGGGCTGCGTCTTTTGTTTCAGACTTTAATGCCTGGCGTACCGCCCGATCGGTTTTATAGTCCAGTGCCGAAAAACTATCGTCCAGCAAATAGACAGCCGGCTTTTTAATCACAGCCCGGGCAATGGCCAGACGCTGTTTCTGACCGCCGGACACATTGGTGCCGCCCTGAGCAATGGGGGTATCAAGTCCTGCTTCTTTAGCCTGGATAAACTCGGTTGCCTGGGCAATGCCGGCAGCCTTAAGCAGTTCCTCCCTGCTGGCATTCTTTTTGCCGAAGCGGAGATTTCCGGCAATGGTGTTGGAAAATAACACTGCCTGCTGCGGAACATAACCGATTTTCTCACGCAGATTATGCAGCGTATAGTCCCTGATATCTACCCCATCAATCAGTATCTGACCGGCGGTGACGTCATAAAAACGCAGCAGCAGTTTGGCAATGGTGGATTTTCCGCTGCCTGTACTGCCGATAATGGCCGTCATTTGATTAGGATAAGCAGTAAAGGATACATCCTTTAAAACAGCCTCCTCCGCCTGGGGAAAAGTAAAAGATACATGGTTGAATTCTACAATGCCGGTATGAATTCTGGCCTCAGCCCGGGAGCCGTCAACAATGCTGGAACTGGTTTCCAATACGGTGATAATCCGGGTGAGTGAAGTAATCAGCCGTGGATACATCATAAAAAGCATGGACGTCATCATCACCGACAACAGAATCTGGGTGATATACTGCACATAAGCGACCAGGCTGCCTACATCCATCGTTGCGTTCATGACAAGTCTGCTGCCGAAAAACATGACCGCAATGGTGGTTATATTCATCAGAATGGTAACCGCTGGCATTAAAATGCCTATCAGCTGCTGGGTATGAATGGACAAGCGGGTGTATTCGCCATTGACTCCTTCGAAGCGCTCCATTTCATGGCGGGTCTGTTTAAAGGCCCGAATGACGCGTATTCCGGTAAGATTCTCGCGTAATACCAAATTGAGTAAATCAAATTGAGCTTGCATACTTCGATAGTAGCCCATCATGCTGGCCAGAATCCAGGCGATAACCAAAGACATAACCGGTAAGGTAATAATGAGAACAAGGGACAGCTTACCGCTGGTGAAAACAGCCATGATAATGCCGCTAAGCATCATTAACGGCGTAAGTATACCCATCTTCAACAAATAAAGTAAAAAAGTTTGAATCCGGGTAATGTCATTAGTGGTACGGGTGATCAGCGAAGAAACCCCAAACAGGTCCATTTCATTGGAGGAAAATTCCTGCACTTTAAAAAAAATTTGCTGCCGTAAATCTGCACTAATCCTGGTGGAGATACGGGCTGAAATTAAACCGGAGGCCAAAGAGCAAACCATAGCTGCGATGGCCGCCAGCAGCATATTCATTCCTGTTTTTTCAATAAAATCGGTATCAGCCCTTTGAATGCCCTGATTAATTAAGTCCGCTACCAGGGTGGGCAACAGAACTTCACAGGCTGACTGGATAATCAAAAACAATAAAAGCGCAAAAACAGGCAGTTTATACGGTTTTAAACAGTCCCAAAGTAATCGCACCGAATCAAGCTCCCTCCATATTTGATGGCCTTTGTACAGAAAAGACACTTTATCTCTATTGCAATCACCAACAAAGGGGAAATGTATTGGCATAGCTTAGTTTCTAACTTCATATCCCAAATTATTCAGTATGAGAATACATTTGTTGTTACGGACGAATACTAAACAGAGCATTGATTATATACTTTTGCATGAAAACTAGGGGGGAAGCATGCTAACTTATACACTTTTTTTTACTGAAATCAGCAAACAGGATTTGCCGCTGGTGGGCGGAAAAGGGGCAAATCTAGGAGAAATTTCCAAGATTGATAATGTGAAAGTACCGCCAGGCTTTTGCATCACCACAGAAGCCTATCAATATTTTGTCAAGGCAAGTCCTGTATTGGCCGGTTTTTTAGACCAACTCAACGATTTGGATGTTGAACACTCTGATGCGATCCAACTATTAGGGCAGCGCATCCGACAGCATATGGAAAGTCTGCCGGTGCCGGACGAAATCCGGCGGCAGATAGGTCAGGCCTGGCAGGAAACAGGAGTAGATTATGCTTATGCCGTTCGCTCCAGCGCGACAGCAGAAGACCTGCCCGGCGCATCATTTGCCGGCCAGCAGGATACCTACCTGAATATTAAAGGAATTGACGCCATTGTTGATCATGTCCGGAAATGCTGGGCCTCGTTGTTCAGCGATCGCGCCATCGTGTATCGCGCTCGAAACGGATTTGATCATAAACAAGTTTTGCTGGCCGTGGTGGTACAGCGGATGGTTTTTCCGGAAGTATCAGGGATTATGTTTACTGCCGACCCGGTAAACGGCAATCGTAAGATTGTCTCCATTGATGCGAGCTTTGGTTTGGGCGAAGCATTGGTCAGCGGCATGGTTAACGCGGACCTCTACAAGGTGAAGGACAATAAAATTCTGACAAAACAGATTGGTGATAAAAAAATCGCCATATACGCTGCACCGGAGGGGGGAACAAGGGAAAGGGCATTGCCTGACGAAATGCCTAAGTGCCAGGCGCTTACCGATGAACAAGTGCTTACATTGGCGGCAATTGGTAAACATATCGAACAGTATTTTGGATCTCCCCAGGACATCGAATGGTGCTTTGCTGACGGCATTTTCTATATTGTACAAAGCAGGCCGATTACTACGCTCTATCCGGTACCTAAACTTGCCGATAACCGGTTTCATGTATTCTCCTCCTTTGGGCATCAGCAAATGATGACTGACCCTATGAAGCCGCTGGGACTGTCGCTGTTCCAGTTTTCGGAACCCTATGATCACATCCTGGTTATGGCTGGCGGACGTTTATTTGGTGATATTACCAGTTCTTGCAGTCCTGAAAAAAAACAAACAGGCCTGGATAGAATGGATGCTTTGATGGGCAGCGCCATCGACGAGATCAAAAACCGCCGTGACCTTGTCGCCTTACTTCAACCGGAAGGACAGCCCAGAATGAGTTTTGCCCAACTAAAAAAACTTGCCGGGCCGGCAATGAGAACGATTCAAAATATGACGACCAACGACCCAAGTCAGGCTTATCACGTCTATGGTTGGGCTGAAGAGAAAATTTCTGAAGCGAAGCGAACGCTGCGGCAGCTTTCCGGCGGCGACAGAATCAGGTTTATTGACAGGGATAAAACAGAAATGCTTACCTGGGTTTTGCATGGCAAAATGATGGGACCGTTTATGGCGGGTATGCTTTCCTTCGAATTAATTGACCGCCTAAGTAAACGGTGGCTGGGGGACAGCAAAGAAACTGAGGATTTGGGAAAATCACCGCCGAGAAATAATACCAGTGAAATGGGGCTGGCCCTTGGCGATCTTGCCGATATCATTCGGCAGTATCCCGCTGTGATTACTTATCTGCATCAGGCTGATGACGATACGTTGCTGACGGGGCTGGGAACGGTTAAAGGCGGCCATCATGTGAAGCCGGTTTTTGAGGAATTTCTCCAGCAATATGGTATGCGGTGTACCGGGGAAATTGATATTACACGGCCCCGCTGGCGGGAAAAACCCAGCCAGCTTATCCCGGCAATTTTAAGCCATATTCAAAGCGTACAGCCGGGTGAACATCGCCTTAAGTTTGCTAAAGGCGAGAAACTGGCGGAAGAAGCGGCCAAAAGCCTGTCAACCCGCTTAAAAAAGATAAAAGGCGGCACCGTAAAAGCCAAAATTATGGATAAGCTCATTAAAACCTATCGGGGGCTGGCCGGTTTTAGAGAGTATCCCAAATATTTCATCGTATCCCACTTTGATCTCTATAAAAAAGCGATTATGGAAGAAGCGGAAAAACTGGTTCATCAGGGTGTACTTAAACAAGCCGAAGATGTATATTATCTGTCTCTTACTGAGTTGGAACAAGTGATTCGGACCGCTCATGCCGATCAGCAATTGATTGCTGATCGTAAGGAAAATTACCTGGAATATGAAAAACTTACGCCGCCCAGAGTGATGACCAGTGAAGGGGAAATCATCTATGGCAGCTATGGCCAGCAGGATGCACCGACAGGATCTTTACCCGGAATAGCTGTATCTGCTGGAGTGGTGGAAGGACGCGCCCGGGTCATTCTAAAACCGGAGCAAGCGAAGCTGGACAAAGGAGATATCCTGGTAGCCACCTTTACAGATCCTGGCTGGACGCCGTTCTTTGTATCGGCAAGCGGCGTGGTTACCGAAGTCGGGGGACTGATGACTCATGGTGCGATTGTTGCCCGGGAATATGGCATTCCAGCCGTTGTCGGCGTTCAGCAGGCGACCACTCTCATTCAGGACGGGCAGAGAATTCGAGTGAACGGAACAAAAGGCTATATTGAACTATTGGAGGATTCACAGGTTAATCCAATACATTAACTGAGGTTTTTTTAAGGTGCTTTTACTTTGATACATTCAGATAAAATAGCCAACTCTGTTAAAATCTCCGTTTAACCCGAACATGGACCAGCATACCATTTGTAACGATGAAAGATGCCTCAACCCTTGTATTTTCAAGAGTTGAGGCCGTTTGCATTTCAAATAGGGATAGGATGTATTGATATTTTTCTAATAATGTTTACTAAGAATCAAAACTGATATAATATTGTATCATAGAAATAATAGCTTTTAGAGAGTTAAACGTAGATAGAGTATATGCATGTATACGGTCAAATAACGTTTCTGCACTAAAAGTAGCTGAAAATGCGGAAATGAAATATGAAAGCTCTTTTATCAAGCATTACAATGGCAAGGATATGGAATATTTACTTTATTCCAAAGCAAGAAAATAGCAGGAGCCTGTCCACCTTGGGCTTAGTGTTTGTTATGTTTTTGCAATTTTCATAATTTTATATTTATTAATAAAGTGGAAATGATATACTAATTTAGTAGTGATATTCCCTTAAAAGCAAAGAAAGTCAAATCAATCTAATGTTAGCAGAGTGTGGTCTGTGGGCATTTCTATAGAAATAATTCGGTTGTGGGAAATGAAAAATATACATCCGAAAGGGATGGAAAGTATGAAGAATAGTATTTGCTTGGTGGCGACTTACAAAGAATTTGCTCAATTAGTACGCGATATCAAAAAGGAATTAGATCTACCCATCGATGTACTGGAAGGGAGTTTAGAAGAGGGAACGAAACAAGCGGTGAAAGCTGAAAAGGCGGGAGCAAAGATAATTATTAGCCGCGGCGGTACAGCATCGATGATTCGGCGGCACGTTAAAATTCCCGTGGTGGAGATCAGGGTAACTGGATACGACATATTCCGTAACATATACCCCGTGTCTGGTCCCGGAAGAGTTTTAGGTATTTTAGGATACCAGAATGCAGTCACGGGCTGCCGGGCAGCAGCTCAGGTTCTCGGTATCTCCATTCACGAGGTCATTCTTGCAGATGGTGTTACAACAAACTGGGAGAATGTCCGTGCTCAGGTAAAATACCTGATGGAAGAATACGGTGTCAATACTTTCATCGGTGATACGAGTGTCATGACTCATTTAGAATTTCCAACACTTGATGTGCGTTTAATTACTTCCAGCCGAGAATCAATTTTACCAGCGGTAGAAGATGCAATGAATTTGCTGCGGGTTCAAGAAGAAGAACAGAAGGCTACTCAACGGCTTCAGGCTATACTTAACTTTGTACATGATGGAATTTTAGCAACCGATGAGCATGGAAGCATTACTCTCTTAAATCCGGCTGCGGAAAAAATATTCCATGTTCAGCAGAGTCAAGTTCTGGGGCAGCAAATCACCAAAGTTTTCAGGGATACTCGAATCGATGAAGTACTAAAATCTGGACAAGATGAGATTGGTCAGTTGCAAAAAGTTCCGGAAGGCCATATTCTGACGAATCGGATTTCTATCAATGTCGATGGAGCTGTGAAAGGTGTAGTGGCAACATTCCAGGAAGTAACCCAGATTCAGGATGCAGAGCGAACGATCCGTCAAAGTCTCTATGGGAAAGGCCTTGTGACCAAATACGTATTTAGTGATATCTTGACAAAGGATCCTCGAATGAAGAAGCTTATCGAGATTGCGCGGGGCTATTCTTTAACAGGTGCAACTGTACTGATTCAAGGGGAAAGTGGTACAGGCAAAGAACTTTTTGCTCAAAGCATCCATGCTCACAGCCTTCGTTTTAAAGGACCTTTTGTCGCCGTAAATTGTGCGGCACTACCTTCTCAGTTGTTGGAAAGTGAGTTATTCGGCTATGTCGAAGGTGCTTTCACTGGTGCAAAAAAAGGTGGTAAAATTGGACTTTTTGAATTGGCTCATAACGGGACGATCTTTCTCGACGAGATTGGTGATATGGAAAAAGGGCTTCAAGCTCGATTGCTCCGAGTACTTGAAGAACGAATGGTAATGCGCCTGGGCTCCGATTCGCTTATTCCGGTTAACATACGAGTGATTGCGGCAACGAATATTGATCTGAGAAAAGAAGTGCTGTCAGGCAGTTTTCGTAATGATCTATATTATAGACTGAATGTGCTCAACCTTCCCATCCCCTCGCTGCGCGAGCGTCCAGAGGATATTTCCCTTCTTGCCGAATATTTCTTTAACTATTTTATCGTCGAACATGGCAAAGGCATCATGGAATTACCCGGGGAAATCAATCATTTGCTTAGTGAATATTCCTGGCCCGGTAATATTAGAGAGTTAAAGAATGTTATGGAGCGTATTGTCCTTGCTGCTGTACAGGGCCAAATTCATCTACCGACAGTACGGCTGATGGTTGAGGAAATCCAACATCTCCAAGAAGATCAACTGGAATCGGGTGATGACGAATTAATTCGTGGCACATTTGAAGAAATTAAAGGCAAGGTCATTCGTCGAGTATTACAAGAGGAAGATTGGAACAAGAGTCAGGCAGCCCGTCGTCTGGGTATCGACCGAATGACTGTAAACCGTTTTGCTGTCCGAGAATCAGATATTTAATAAAATGCTTTAAAAACCCACACATGCCGCATAAAAAACAAGCAGCATGTGTGGGTTTCTTTATCTTTTTCTACAATATTGTTGAGTTTGGAAGTTGGCACGAATTTTGCATTAATAATTAAGTGAAGGCCTTCACGATTTATCATAACCATATGTAAAGAAAAATAAATACCATCTGAATATTTCAGAAATAAGGAGCGTAAGAAAATGAAAATTATGAAGTCAATAAGCCGCGTGCCAGGCGGACTTATGGTAGTTCCCTTATTTATCGGTATGGTTATTAACACGTTTTTTCCTACAATGCTTAAGATTGGCGGGTTCACTGAAGCTCTAAGTGGTATCGGTTATCCTACCGTTCTGGGTATGTATTTATTCGTATGCGGTACCAAGATGACATTGAAAACGGCTCCTAGCATGTTAAAGCGAGGATTTGGTATTCTTAGCGCGAAGGTAGGTACTGCAATTATTATAGCTTTTGCGGTATCAAGGCTATTTAACGGTGATCTTTTTGGACTTTCGGCTTTGGCTGTAATGGCAGCCATGAGCGATACGAACGGCGGTATGTTCTTGGCGCTGACTAGTGTAATGGGAAGTAAAGAGGATGCTGGAACTTATGTACCTCAGAGTATTGAGACAGGACCATTTCTGACGATGCTATTCCTTGTTGGTGCCGGCCTTGCAAATATTCCATGGCTTACCATGTGGTCGGTTGTAGCGCCCATTTTAATGGGTGCTATATTGGGAAACCTTGACGAAGACCTGCGTAAATTCTTCGGTGATCATGAGCCACTGATCGTTCCTTTTATGGCTTTTACCCTGGGGCAAAACATTAATCTTAATTCTGTCTTATCGGCAGGAATCCAGGGCATAGTATTAGGCGTATTTGTTTGGGCTGTCACGGGTTTCGTCTGCATTCTCGCAGACAAGAAATTGGGGGGATCGGGTATTGCAGGAGCTGCCGCTTCTAGTACCGCTGGCAATGCAGCAGCTGTTCCGTCAGCTGTGGCAATGGCTGACCATGCATATATCGCAATTGCTCCCATCGCAACGGTTCAAGTGGCCGCATCTGTTATTGTTACTGCAGTTTTAACTCCTCTGCTGACTTCATGGATGTACAAAAAGAATCATAAAAAAGGACCTGATCAAGCAGCATTGGATGCCAGTCTTTATTGTAAAGATGTACATAACGTTAAAGAGTAAAGGAGTGAGGACAAATGGAGATAAGTCTACAGGTGGCACAGGATTTGGTTTCAAAAGCAATTGAGAAGGCGACTATTGAATTTAACGCTCCAATTTGCGTGGCTGTATGTGATAAATATGGATTCTTGATCGCCTTTGGCCGTATGGACGGAGCACCCGTTCGGAGCATTGAGCTGTCACAGGGAAAAGCATATACTGCAGCGCGTATGGGAGTGGACACGGATGCTTTTCTAGAACGGCTTCATCGTGAAAATGTGCCGGCAAGCTACTTCTGTGATCAACGGCTGACGGGTCTGCCTGGCGGTACTGTTTTAAAAGATGCTGCTGGTAATATGGTAGGTGGAGCTGGAATCAGTGGGCTTAAGCCCCAGGAGGATTTAGCAATAGCTAATATGATGGCCAAAATGATTAAAGATATTTAGCAGGTAATAAGGCGGCAATAACCTTTAGTTAACTGTAGATTACAAGGAGTGAGAGTAAATGAAGATAGGATTTATTGGATTAGGGATTATGGGAAAACCAATGAGTAAAAATCTTTTAAAAAAAGGCTATGACCTTGTGGTGTGTGATGTAGTTCAGTCTGCTGTGGACGAGGTTGTACAATGCGGGGCGACGTTAGCGTTAACTCCTAAAGATGTTGCTTCTCAGACGGATATTATTATCACCATGTTGCCCAACTCACCCCAAGTGAAGCAAGTTGTACTTGGTAAAGACGGTATTGTTGAGGGAGCTAAACCTGGAGCAATCGTAATTGACATGAGTTCTATTTCCCCCTTGGTTAGCCGTGAAGTCGCTATGAAACTGGCTGAAAGCGGTATTGAAATGTTAGATGCACCTGTTAGTGGTGGTGAGCCCAAAGCGATTGATGGTACGTTATCAGTCATGGTTGGTGGTAAACGTCATGTATTTGACAGCTGTTATGACATTATGAAAACGATGGCTGGATCAGTTGTTTTAACAGGTGATATCGGTGCAGGCAACGTTACCAAACTGGCGAATCAAATCATTGTGGCAATCAATATTGCCGGCATGTCGGAAGCATTGGTGTTGGCGGCTAAGGCAGGAGTTCAGCCTGAATTGGTTTACCAGGCCATTCGAGGTGGTTTGGCAGGCAGTACTGTTCTTGATGCCAAAGCTCCTCTAGTCATGGACCGTAAATTCGATCCTGGGTTTCGGATCAATCTGCATATCAAGGATTTAAACAACGTAATGGACACTGCCCATGGAGTAGGTGTACCCTTGCCGATGACGGCCGCTGTGATGGAAATGATGCAAGCTCTCAAAGTCGATGGCATGGGAGACGATGATCATGGTTCGCTGATTCGATATTACGAGAAAATGGCACAGGTAGAAGTGAAACGATAGAATTACTTGGATATTTACTGATAAAATTGAGAAAAATTTGGAGGGGCTATTATGACAAAGGCAAGTGTATATGTGACTAGGATGATACCCGAAGACAACATTGAGGAACTGCGTAAACATTTTGCTGTGGAGGTTAACCAAGAAGATCGTGCATTGAGTAAAGAGGAGTTAAAGGAAAAACTCAAAGGGAAACATGCAGTTATCTCTTTGTTAACAGACACAATCGATAGTGAAGTTCTTGATGCTGCCGGTCCACAATTGAAAATAGTAGCCAACTATGCTGTTGGCTTCAATAATTTTGATGTTGCTGCGGCCACGGAACGGGGCGTTATTCTTACAAATACTCCAGGAGTATTAGATGAATCTACAGCCACGCTTACGTTCACTTTATTACTGTCGATGGCTCGCCGTATTCCTGAGGCCAATAAATTTTTGCGTGATGGAAAGTGGCAGGGATGGGCTCCCATGTTCTTTATTGGTCTTGACGTAGACAGGAAGACTCTCGGTGTTGCTGGACTGGGGAGAATCGGGAAGAATGTTGCCCGCAAGGCCAAGGGATTTGATATGAAGATCATCTATACAGATGTTTGCCGCAATGAGGAATTTGAAAAGCAGGTTGGAGCTACATTTGTAGATAAGGAAACCTTGTTGAAAGAATCGGATTTCCTTACTCTGCACGTCCCGCTGATTTCTGAGACTCATCACTACATCGGCGAGAAAGAATTGAAGATGATGAAGAAGACGGCGGTTCTCATTAATGCTAGCCGGGGGCCAGTAGTAGATGAAATTGCACTAGTAAAAGCTTTGCAAGAAAAAGAAATCTGGGGTGCAGGACTTGATGTATTTGAAGAAGAGCCAAGAATTGCCCCAGGATTGAGCGATTTGGATAATGTGGTTATAGTCCCACATATCGCATCAGCAACAATGGATACTCGCTTAAAAATGGGGGCTATTGCCGTAGATAATATCATCAAAGTGCTTAATGGACAAATGCCAGATACGTGTGTAAATCCTGAGGTATTAAAGAAATAAATTTATGCTGATCACTTAAATGATTTTATGGTTGGCTGCTAGTTTATTAATAGTCTTTATGGGCTAAAAGGATTTACAAAGTTATGGATCGCCTCAATCATTTAACCTGCTGATAAAGCCACGAGTTTCGTGGCTTTATATTTTTTTTATATCATCCTTCCAATTCCATTTTGGAAGGGGCTTTACTGCCGGAGATGGTGAATCAATTTAACTCATACAATAACGAGCTGCCCATCCAAGGATTGCTCCAATCATAACAGAGGGAAGAAACATGTTTAGTACCTTAATTGTTACTGCTGTGGAAAGACACCCAATAAGAACCGGAAATGAAATAGCTAGTTGACCATCCATTGGTATTACGATTTGTTTAATAATAAGTGCTGAAATAATTCCAATAGGAACATAATTAAAATATAATCGCAAGGTAGCATTCATCTCTCGCCCTGCCATGATTCGATTCCTATGATGCGTGATATATAGGTAGAAGCTGCTAGCAATCCGATAAGAATCCAGTAATTAAGCATTTTCTATTGTCTATCGAATCGGATGTCTCCATCAGTCGAAAGAAAGATGGGATGAAGCTGATTAGTTCAAATGATGTATTTGTCGCTGAGCCTTTGTTTCGTTCTCATGGTTTGATTGAGCTTTATAGGGGATACTTACAGCCTCGAGGGGAGTATCTGTCAGAGGCACACCAACCGGGAGTGATGGAATTTGTTACCGTCATGTCCGGTCAATTGACAGTGGAAGTAGACGGGGAGGCTCATCATTTGAATGATTACGATTCCATTCGTTTCAAAGGGGATCGTCCACATAAATATGCCAACCCCTCTTCCTCTTTAACCATGCTGCATTTTGTCATTTCTTATAATAATCTTTGATAGGTTTGTTTTCCAGAATATCAGCATGGCTAAAGCAACCCGCCATTTCTAGTACAATTTCTTATAAGTACTCTTAAGAATTCTAAGCGCACACGTGAATTTGTAAGTATTTGATGTTCTTGATGGCTGGGTCGCTCATGTGACGCTGATCTTGCAATAGTTGTGGATCTTAATAAATGGTATATATATTACATATATGGTAAAGTTATCCACGAAAATAGGTGTTACTAACAGCTTTATCCACACGAAAACACTGTCTTATCTCAATTTAAAATGTACCCGATAAAGTAGACTTTTTTAAAGTCTACTTTATCGGGTACATTTTAAATTAGCTAGACGGCTCTTTTTCTTTTATTTATTTGAATATCCAATCCTGTAACCAAAAATCCTCAAAAAACATAATATATAATGTAAACCAATTATGTTGGAAAGGAGGAATAAATATGAGATTTGGCGGTGGTAGCGGCGGCTGTTGGTTTGTCATCGTCATAATTATTATTCTTTTGTTGTTCTGCGGCTGTGAAGACGATTGCAGCACTACATGCTAAAATCCAATTCATCGTCATAATATAGCTACCCACAACGGTTGCCTTACTCTTAATTAGTGAGGTAGCTTTTTTTTATTGGACATTATTTGAGTGTGCAGGTAACTGCGTATACATGCAACTAATGTCCAGCACCTTTTAAATTAAGCAACACTACACCAATAATGATTAATACTATACCAGCAATAGTGTAAATATTAATAGATTCCTTCCAAACCAATAAGGCTACCAGGGCTGTCAATGCTGTTCCTAGTCCTGACCAAATGGCATAAGCTATGCTTAGCGGGATTTGGGTCAATGCCTGTGAGAGTGCATAGAACGAAGCTCCCATGACTACGACAAATAAAATGCTAGGTATGAGCCTTGAGAAACCTGCAGAAGCTTTCAACATTGAGGTTGCGAAAATTTCACAAACGATAGCCGCCGCTAATAATGCGTATCCATTCATTTTGTATCCTCCAATGTTAAATAATAAAGCGGTCGTTATGCTTTAGTATAGCTTTAAATATGATATTTAATGCGCGGTTTGTTTTTTATCATGGCTATCCTCCTCCGTAACCTGGGCGGCACGACCTAGCGTGATTATTTCTTAACCTTATTACAATATAAACTATACGGTAGCTGAATAGTCAAGAAGAATTGAAATGGCGAGAAGCTGAGTTATTTCAATAAAATTGAAATTTTAGCTTCGCAATAGTAGGGATCTTCAACGACTGCCGTAGTATCATCCAGGATACTTTCCAGATAGGCGTGTCCAATGAATGTAAGTCCGTGATTATTTGCATAGTCCGAAAGTTGTTGAAGGGTTGGATCCATCTCCGCCCAAGATCCTCTGTAATAGCTCACAAGGTAACGGCCGGCAGGCTTAAAAGTCCAATTTATGGCTTTACTGTTTTTCTCATCAATACGGTAAAAGTAATTGGTCAATTGGCAGAAATCTCCTTGTAGTACTTTGTCAGTATCCATCATGTAGCCAAGGGGGTATCCACAATAATTTCGAGTATGATAGCAGTCACGCATAAATTTCAGCATAACTTTCATTGTTTCTTCCATGGACATTTCGGCAGTCGATTCGCTGACTACGATTGCTTGTGCTTTTGATTCAATAATTTCGATTTTAGAACAATCCATTTCCAGGTTTGCTTCCATGTTGCTGATCTTATTCTGTGCAACTCTTTGCAGCCATATAAGCTCGGCAATTTCTTGCTCCAGCATTTGACTTTGATTATACAGCAACGTTTGTGTTTTTTGCGGAGTGCAGTGTACCAAATGTTTTTTGATCTCTTCCAATGGGACACGGAGTTTGCGTAGCAGTTGAATCGCGTCAAAAACACCGCTTTGCCCATACGTATAATAGCGGTACCCGTTTTTTTTCACGATAGCCGGCTTGAATAAATCAATGCTGTCATAATACATCAAGGTGCGCTTGTTGACGCCGTACAGAGCAGCAAATTGGCCGGTAGTAAATTTTTTTTGTAAAAAATCATGCATGATGTAAAATCCTCCTCTTGACTATACAACTACTGTATAGTTTATCATAATACATAGCTCTAAATTGGTCAATTTTAGAAGTATATAAGGCTGATGGACCGATATAACTTGGTGGCGCAGCAAAGCAATGCTGCAATATCGTTAACAAATAGGGAGGGTGGAAAATTGTGCTTTCAGCAAAATTTAGGAAGAGTTACTGTGTAGGATTGGGTGCTATAATGATTGGTTTGATCATTACGGGATGTGGCGGCACGAAGACGATGGTGCAGGAAAAAGCAGTGCCGGTTAAAGCAATAAAGGTTATCCAGCAGGATGTAACGAGAGCCAATGAATATGCAGGACAGGTACAGGGAAAAAATGAAGTGAAAATTCAGGCACGTGTGTCAGGCAATATTGTGGAAAAAATGGTTTCCGGCGGTGATGTGGTCAAAAAGAGGCAACCCTTGTTTCGCATCGACAGCATTCAATATGAAAGTACATTGCTCTCTGCCCAAGCGCAGCTGGTACAAGCCGAGGCCAATTGGGAAAACTCACGGATTGATACGGAGCGATATCAAAATCTGCTGAATGCAGCAGCCATTTCGGAGCAGCGTCTGACTACTCAGAAAGCGACCGAACGCCAGAATGAGGCTTTAGTGGCTTCTTACCGTGCACTAGTAAAAAAGGCGCAGGATGATGTAAACAGTACCTTGGTTGTTTCGCCAATCGACGGACGCATTGATGTAAATGATGTCGGCGTGGGAACCTATGTGCAGGCAGGGAGTACCACGTTAGTCACGATGGGTGCTCTGGATTCGGTATTTGTGCAATTTAACATGAGTGAAAATGAATATCTTAACTTGCGGCAGGTTTCGCAGAATCATATTGCCAACAGCGGCTGGGGCGAAGATGTCATGATTACATTAAGCAATGGTGCAGTATATCCGATAAAGGGGAAAGTCACGCAGGCAGATCGAGGCTTGGCCAATAATAGTGGAACACTGACGTTAAAAGCCTCTTTTGCTAATCCTGATGGGATATTAATCCCTGGGATGTTTGCCAGAGTGAAAATCCCTGGCATACCAGAAAGAAATGCTATACTGGTTCCCCAGCGGGCTGTGCAGCAGGTTTTGGATAAATCCCTCGTCACAATTGTCAATGCCGACAATACAGCAGAGCCCCGGTCGGTGATTCTGGGAGAAAAGGTGGGCAGTTATTACCTTATAAAAGAAGGATTAACCGCAAATGACACAGTTGTTGTAGAAGGGCTGACAAAGGTTCAGGAGGGGATGGCACTTGATGTGACTATCGTCACTCCCGATGAGTTGGAGCTATCAATTAACTCCTAGGAGGTGTACATAATCGTGGCAAGATTTTTTATTGAGCGTCCAATTTTTGCAATTGTTCTTTCCATTATGATTGTGGTAGCGGGAATGATTGCCGGACTAAATCTTCCCATTGCTCAGTACCCGCAAATCCAGCCGCCTACAGTATCAGTGTCGGCAGCCTATATTGGCGCGAACGCTGAAGTTGTTAATCAGACGGTAGCCCAGGTGCTGGAGGAGCAGGTTAACGGTGTCCAGGGCATGAACTATATGAGTTCAAATTCCGATGATTCGGGTGCCTATAGTCTGGAAGTTATCTTTGATCTGGGCATCGATGGAGACATAGCTGCTGTTAAGGTACAGAACAGTGTCGCCCAGGCCAATGCCAATTTGCCGGCAGAAGTAACCGCGGCTGGCATTACCACCAGAAAAGCATCTTCTGACATGGCTATGATGCTGAGCTTCTATTCGCCCAAGGGCACCTATGACAGTGTATTTTTAACTAATTATTTCAATGTCTACTTAAAAGATGCTATTAAGCGGGTCAACGGTGTCGGCGATGTGATGATTCTGGGGGCGGATTTTTCCCGGCGTATCTGGATTAACCCGGATCGCATGGCGGAACTGGAGTTAACAGTCGCCGACGTGATTGAGGCCATCAAGGAACAGAATGTCCAGGCACCAGCCGGTACAATCGGCGCCATGCCTGTACCCAAAAAGCAGGAGTTTCAATATACCGCTAAAGTGCAAGGGCGTTTGGCAAGTATTGCTGATTTTGAAAATATTATCGTGAAGGCTCAGCCGAATGGTTCTTTTGTTTATCTGAAAGATATTGCGCGAGTCGAGAATGCCGGAAAAGAATTGAATTATTCCTCAAAACAGGATGGGGCCAATGCGGTTGCAGTGGGTATTCAGCTTACCAGCGATGCGAATGCAATGAATACCATTGCAGGAGTAAAAAAAGCTGTGGCAGCAGCAGCCGAAAATTTTCCACCGGATATGAAATATAGACCTGTCTTTGATAATACAAATTTTATCGCCGAATCTATGTACGAGGTGGTTAAAACCTTCTTTGAAGCGATGACCCTCGTTATGATCATAGTATTTCTTTTTCTGCAAAGCTGGCGGGCAACGCTGATTCCGATGCTGGCCGTTCCCGTATCATTAATTGGTACGTTTGGTGCCTTCGTGCTTCTTGGATTTTCGATTAACACCTTGACGCTGTTCGCTATGGTATTGGCGATTGGATTGGTTGTCGACGATGCTATTGTCGTTATTGAAGCTGTGGAGCATCATATCCGCTATAATAGAATGACACCGGTGGAGGCCACGAAGCGAGCAATGGACGAAGTGTCTGGTCCCGTTATTGCCATTGCGTTTGTATTGGCGGCCGTATTTGTTCCGGTTGCTTTCATCGGCGGCATGGTGGGGGTTCTCTATCGCCAGTTTGCCCTGACGATCGCGGTATCGATGGCTTTGTCTGCTCTAGTCGCTTTATCCTTGACCCCGGCACTGTGTGCCCTATTATTAAAACCCTACAAAGAACAGGCAAAGGATAGTGCTCTGGGCAGATTTTTTGAAAAATTTAATGACTGGTTTGACCGAACTACCAGTGCGTATAGTGAAACGGTGAAATCATTAATCTCCAAAGCGAAATATTGTTATATCTTCTTGTTGATCATTTTAGTGGGGACGGTGTACCTGTATAAAATTGTCCCGACCACGTTTGTACCGGATGAAGATCAGGGCTTTTTTGCGGTAGCTGTCAATCTGCCGGAAGGTGCGAGTATGAATAGGACGCAGGTCATAACCGATCAGGTGGCTGAAGAAATTAGAGAACAAGCAGGTGTTGAGCAGGTTATTGCGATTGCGGGTTTTGATATTTTGTCAAATGCTGCTAAAGCCAACACGGCAGTCCTGTTTGTTGGGCTCGAACCGTGGAGTAGCCGAAAAGACCCTGAAACCCAGATTGATTCCATCATCGGCCAGGTTCAGAGCAAAGCGGACCTGTTTCCGGAAGCTTCAATTATGGCCTTTAACATGCCTTCTTTGCCAGGTCTGGGGATGGTCGGCGGTTTTACTATGGTATTGCAGGATATGACCGGTCACAGCAAAGAAGAATTGGATGCGATTACGAAAGAATTCGTGCTTGCAGCCAATCAGCTCCCGGAAGTGAGTGCAGTATACTCCACATATAAAAGTGATTCTCCCGGCTATGAATTTGAAGTTGACCGGGAAAAGATAAAAAATTTGGGAATTGCGTTAAACGATGTATTTACGGCGCTGCAGGTCAATTTTGGCGGTACCCAGGTGAATGATTTCAACCAATTTAACCGTACCTATAAAGTGGTTATGCAGGCCGATACAATGTTCCGCAATGAAGCTGACATGACGCGCTTTATTTATGTCCGATCCTCGAATGGATCTATGATTCCGTTAGATACCTTGATAAAACCGAAGCTAACGACAGGACCGTCCATTATTTCCCGATTCAATGCTGCCCGCAGCATTCAGATCAATGGCTCGGTAGGAGAAAATTATAGTTCAGGGCAAGCCCTTGCTGTCATGGAGAAACTGGCAAAAGAAAAGCTGCCTTCCGGTTTTAGCGTGGAATGGTCAGGGCAAAGCCGGGAGGAAAAGAAGGCAGGCAGTACAACCATGCAGATTTTGGCATTAGCCTTGGTATTTGTCTTTTTATGTCTGGCAGCGCTGTATGAGAGCTGGAGCGTTCCGTATGCTGTCATGCTTTCTGTGCCAACCGGCATTTTCGGGGCATTATTGTCTCAATATGCTATGAATCTGCAAAACAGCGTCTATATGCAGATCGGAGTGATTATGCTAATCGGTTTAGCCGCTAAGAATGCGATTTTGATCGTTGAATTTGCTAAAGTCAGGGTAGATAAGGGGATGGACCCGGTCAAAGCTGCTATTGAAGCTGCAGGATTGCGTCTCCGTCCGATCCTGATGACGTCTTTTGCCTTTATTATCGGGTGCCTGCCGCTGGCGGTGGCAAGCGGTGCCGGTGCCGGCGCGAGAATGGCGATGGGAACTGCAGTTGTTGGCGGTATGACGATTGCTACGGCTTTTGGCATCTTCCTCATCCCGGTATTATTTGTGGTTGTAGAATGGATTGTGGCTAAATTGCATTGGAAGAAAAAGAAAAAAGAAGCTTGTTCAATATAAATATTGCTTAAGTAACAGCATTCAAATAAGGAAAATAAAAAAATAGTAAGAAATAGCAGTCTGCAGCCTGGAATGGGCTGCAGACTGCTATTTCTTAACATCTGCCTTAGAGCAAATATGAACTCATGCTTATTTATAGACTTGCAAGCTTTTTAGCAATTAAATGCAGAGTGCGGTTTGAATCCATAATCATTTCTAAGAAGTTATCTATTGGCTGGTTGGCAAGCTGGTCAATATCTAAACGGTTACTATAAGGAGCAAGCAGAGCAGTATCAGATGAAATATTATTTAACACTGATTTTGTTACTGCATTTTGAATGATATCCATTGCTTGATTACTGGAAATAGCTAGATGCTTGGCTTCTAGTTTAAGCTTTTTTAGATCATCTTCAGAAAGGGGAGATTCACTTTGTAAATCTGCCTTTATTTTTTCTGCAGCATCAGCGATATGGCGATGAAATTTATTCGCGATGCATTGTATTAGCACACAGGCAGAGTGAACAGATGCGGCGCGGGTTGCTGGAATGATCATGACATCTTTTTGCAAGTGTGTGCTATAGGTTGGAGATAAAAGCCCACCCTCCCCCACAAAACGGTCAACGCCAATTATATAGTTAGCTTTTTGCAATTGTGCCAAAACATCTTTTTGTGGCATTTCACGATAGGCAATCGGCACAAATTCGTTGGTGATACCGAGATTCTTACAGTAATTACTTAGGATAGCAGCATATTCTAAATGGTTATTAAATATATAAACGATTTCATTTTTAGGAATACGAGCTATGGAAATGAAAAATTTCGAGTTTGGCATTAGATCGAGTAAAACAATTTTTTCTTTTGGGACAACTTGTGACAGTGACTTTAGTTGTGTTTGGGCGCAAACATAGATATCAGCAGTGGAGCTATCCTTAATCTCACAAGTCAAGTACGTCTGAATAACGATACTTTCACTTATGATGGACTGTATAATACTCGCAATTTCACCAGCAATCAATGGACCGCTGGCAACAACGGCAATTTTTACATTCATATCATGATCTCCTCATAAAAAATAATAAGATTAATTCTCATGGTGCTTTAAAAAATTCTCTTTAGCTAATGTAAGGAAAGCTTGTGCAGCATGTGAGATATATTTATTTTTTTTAATAGCAATGGCAGTATCAATCGTTAAAGGGGTATCCAGCGGAATTGTGACAAGGGAATTGTCACATAAATCATAAGGTAAGATTGTAAGACCTGCATTACAGGCAACAAGGCTTTTAATGGTTTGGATGTGATTGGATTCAAAAGCTATTTGGGGCAGTGTATTTAGCCTCTCGAATTCTTTTACAATGATCTTACGAAGTAAACAGTTTTGGGTAAGCAGGATTAATGGCTCGTTTACTAGCTCGGATAGATCTATGGAGTTCTTTCTTTGAAAGCAGTGGTTTTTTGAACAACAGATAACGAGCTCCTGTGAACTAATCAATGTATAATCGATGAGGTTATTATTGTCGCCTAGAATGACGATGCCAAGATCAGCTTTGTTTTCAATTAATAATGTTTGTACCTCTGTGACATTTTCTTCAATGAAAGAAATCTGGATGTTCGGGTATTTGCATTTAAATATTTTTAAAAGCTTAGGAATTGGCCATGTTCCGGCAATAGGGGTAATTGCTAAGGTTAGTAAACCACTATTCAGATTTTTTAATTCATTTATTTCAAAGATTGTCTTTGATACACCGCACATAATGTTTTCAACATGATTGAAGAAAACCTGTCCTTCTGCTGTCAGAACGGCTTGTTTCTGATTGCGGTCAAATAGCTGAACGCCTAGTTCTTCTTCTAAAATGCGGATCGCATTTGTTACAGCGGGCTGGGATACATAAAGACGTTCTGCTGCTCGGGTGAAGCTGTTCGTTTTACTCACCATAAGAAAATACTCTAATTGTCTTAATTCCATAATCTTTGCTCCCGTACGTTTGTAATGTATTCATTCTAACATGGAAAAGTCTAACTTGGGCACTTTCATAGAGAATAAGGCGATAAGCTTTTCTTATTATAAGATAAATTTAAGTTATGTTGCTGTAAAAAATGTAACAATAAATAGAATAAGCCTAGGAATATTTAGAATAAACTGCTTTTTTAGGTAATTTTAAATATATATAAGACTTTGTTATGAAATAATAATTTGTCGATATTTCACCGTTAATTTTTTTAATGATAGTATTAAGGCGAAGTTGATCTGCTTGTTATTGTGCACATGGCAAGAAATTGAATAAATACGAAATTACGGGAAAAGGAAGGGATTTTTTAAATGGCATCAACAACAATCGATAGTCAAATTTTTGGAGTCTTATTCAGTACCGACAAAATGAGAGAAATATTCAGTGATAAAAATATGGTACAAAAATGGCTGGATACGGAAGCTGCATTAGCAAAAGCACAAGGAGAGCTAGGCATTATCCCTAAGGATAAAGCGGATGAAATCAATGCAAAAGCAAATGCAGAACTATTAAATATCCCTCGGATCGGTGAATCTTACAAAAGTTCTATAACAATTGTACCTTTATTAAGAGAATTTGAAACAGTATTAGCTAACAACGCCGGTGAGTATGTTCATTGGGGCGCAACTAGTCAGGATATTATTGACACCGGTCTTGTACTGCAGATGAAAGAGGCTTATGCAAACATTTTAGAACAAATGATTGCATGTCAAAAATCGACACTGAAGTTAGTCAGAGAACATAAAGATACGATTATGTGCGGTAGAACACATGTTATTCATGCGCTGCCAATTACGCTGGGGTATAAAGTAGCTGTCTGGGCAGACGAACTGGGCAGAAATATTCAGCGTTTGCAAGAGATTAAAGACAGGGTTTTTGTTGGTGAAATGGCAGGTGCAGTGGGGACATTGGCCTCTCATCCGGAAAAAGGACTTGAAGTTCAGGCACGAATGATGGAAATTTTGGATTTGAACGTTCCCACAATTGCCTGGCATGTTGCACGTGACAGCCAGGCGGAATTTGCCAGCGTACTGGCCATTTGTGCTGGTACATTAGGGCGGATTGCCAGCGAAATCTTATCGTTACAAAGAACTGAAATTATAGAATTGGAAGAACCCTTTTTCATGGGGAAAGTTGGTTCTAGCACCATGCCGCATAAACGTAATCCGCAGGTCGTCGAGAATATCATTGCACTTTGCCGCAGTGTTAGAAGTATAGCTCCAGCAATTGTTGAAAGTATGGTCAGCGAAAATGAACGGGACTGGGGTTGCTTTCTTACAGAGTGGGAAGCAATCCCGCGTGCTTGCCATCTTATGGGTGCAGCACTTGAAAAATCAATGGATGTGCTGGAAAACCTAATTGTCTATCCGAAACACATGGAAGCAAACTTAAACAAATTAAGAGGCATAATGATGTCAGAATGCGTTATGATGCATTTAGCACCAAAATTAGGACGAATGACAGCTCACGAGATCGTTTACAGAACCTGCATGAAAGCATATGAAGAAGAAGCCCAGATGGAGACAGCGCTTAAGGCTGATCCCAAAGTTCGCGGTGCATTCACGGATGAAGAAATTACAGAAATGCTAAATCCGCGAAACTATATTGGCTATGCGCCTCAATTTGCTGACCGCGTTCTTGCGAAATACAACGCATAAAATATTTTCATATTCTTTCATCAGGCGTATGTCGCGAATCCGAATCATGTACTCACTTGTCCGACATACGCCTGATTTATCAAAAGCATTATAAAAGAGGTGCTTCATTGAATTTTTTGAAAAGGGATGTGACATAATGCCATGAGCAAAGAGATGCGAAATGGACTACTTGTAATTGCTGTTGGTGCCGTTATATGGTTTATGCCGGTTCCAGCAGGTTTAAAGGCAGAGGCGTGGCACTTATTTGCAATATTCGTTGCTACGATCCTGGGATATATTCTTCAGCCATTGCCAATCGGAGCCATTGCTTTTATCGCAGTTACTTTTACTGCTTTATCCGGAACATTAAAACTGGGGGCTGCTCTATCTGGTTATAGTAATGGAACCATGTGGCTGATTGTTTCTGCATTTTTATTTGCCCGGGGTTTCATTAAAAGCGGTCTTGGCAGGAGAATCGCATTTGTCATCATTAAAATGATAGGTAAGTCTTCATTGACATTGGGCTACGCCATAACTCTCAGTGATTTTGTTATTTCACCGGCTACACCTTCTAGTGCGGCACGGGCGGGTGGTATTATTTTTCCAATCATTAAGAGCTTATCTTCTGCTCTTGGATCAGAACCAGGACCGACAGCACGAAGATTTGGTTCCTATATCATGCAGGTTGAGTATCATGCTAATGCGATTACTTGCGCAATGTTTATGACCGCTATGGCAGGCAATCCACTTGCTGTCGAACTTGCTTCTCACACAATTGGTGTACAGCTTACCTGGGCTTCATGGGCTTTGGCAGCCATTGTTCCCGGAATTGTTTCACTGTTATTAATTCCATACATTCTCTATAAATTGTATCCCCCGGAAATTACGGCAATGCCAGATGCAAAAAGAATAGCGATTGAGGAATTAAAAGCTATGGGTCCCATGGCGAAAATAGAAAAGGTGGTAGCTTTTGTATTTATAGGTGCAATGATTATGTGGGCGACATCGGGCATTACCCGTATTGATGCGACTGTTGTAGCTATGAGCGCTGTTTGTATAATGGTTATTTGCCAGGCTCTTTCCTGGGAAGATGTAATCAGTGAAAAGGGAGCATGGGATACGCTATTTTGGATGGGATCTCTTGTTGCTTTAGCAACTGAACTTGCCAAGTCAGGCTTTATTGGATGGATTGCTAAATCGGCAGGAACGGTAATTGCTGCATCGGGATTGTCCTGGATTATGGCATTTGCGATACTGATTGTGATTTATGTGTATAGTCATTATGGTTTCGCTAGTGTTACTGCACATATTAGCGCTATGTATGCAGCGTTTCTTGCAATTGCTGTTGGCGCAGGAGTGCCTCCGATTCTCGCGGCATTAGCTTTTGCATTTTTATCCAATGTTATGATACCGTTGACACATTACAGTGGTGCGGCAGGTCCGATTCTTTTCGGAGCTGGATATGTAACACAGGCTGACTGGTGGCGGCTCGGGTTTATACTTACTACAGTTAATGTAATTATCTGGCTCGGAATCGGCGGTGCATGGTGGAAGGTGCTCGGACTCTGGTAAAAGAGGACACAATCACGTAAACAAAGCCGATTAGTCCAACGTATAATTATGCGTTAGGCTAATCGGCTTATGGCTTTTCATGGCGTGTATGAAAAAATCTAACTACCTGATAATGTAATGAATGCAAAGGTCAGCGGTCTGGAGATAAATCAAGGACATTGCCATCAGATTTCTGCACAATCGAGTTGGATGGCTTATCTTTATTCACTTTCTAACTAGACAAATTTATGAATAGGAAGTATAATCCATATTAAATGATCATTTAATATGGATTGAAGTTGAAGAATATGGGGGAAAAAGTGAAAAAGGAAATAATGACAGATAAGCCAGCAGTTCATAAAATAATGACTGCAGCAGCTCCTTTGTTCGCACAAAAAGGATTTGCTGCAGTATCTGTAAAAGAACTTGCAGAGGCTGCCGAAGTAAATATTGCTCTGATTTCATATTATTTTGGTGGAAAAGAGAAGCTTTATGCTGCTATACTGGAAGCTCAGTTTGAATTAGTAGATAATATAATAGTTTCAATTCGTAATGAAGAACGCTGTCCCATCGAAAAAATCAGACGTTTTTCACAAAAATTTGTAAAGTTACATAAATTCTATCCTTATAATCATCGTCTAATTTATGGTGAAATCATAAACTCTACGAATTGCTATGAAAGTATTGTAAAGCCGGCTATTCTACGTAATCATGATTTCTTAACGGAGTGTATTCAAGAAGGAATTAATAATGGGCAAATCCGGTCAGATGTTAAGCCTGATTGCGCTAATGTACTGTTAGGAAGCGTTTTACATTTTTATTTTATGACGAATTATCTTGCAGATGAATTTTTGGAGACAAAAAAGGATAAGGCTGAATACTACATGACAGAGGCCATTGAAATGTTTCTCAGAGGTGTTTTAAGTAACCCTACATAAAAAAAGTCTTTTAATAAATTCTTTTTTTTAGAGTTTATTAAATAAATGTTTAATTTAAAATAATATTTAACATTAGTTGTATTTATATAAAGGAGTGGAAAGATGCAGAAGTTCAGTAAGAAGAAACTATATTATGGTCTGGCTGCAGGTGTGGTTTTGGCAGCTGTAGCAGCGGGAATTATGATCAAAGGACATTCTAAATCAGCTGTAGTTATGGAAGAGGTGGCCTTGGTTCGTACTGCAGTTGTCGAGAATGCGGGTGCGGCTCAAAATTATATTTATTCCGGTGAAGTTAAGGGGCGTTTTGAAAGTCAGCTGGCTTTTCAAGTTGGCGGGAAAATAATAAAACGGCATGTGCAGCTAGGCAGTGTTGTAAATGCTGGAGATGTGCTTATGGAAATAGACGCCAAAGATGTTAAGCAAACGGTCAATAGTAATGCAGCGCAAGTCTATTCCGCTGAGTCTCAGGTAAAGCTGGCGGAAAATAATCTCAATCGCTACCAAAAGTTATACGAAGGGGGAGCGATTAGTGCAGCTCAACTTGATCAATACAAAAGTGCCTATGATGTGGCTGCTGCAAGCCTGCGTCAGGCTTCGGCCCAATATGCTCAAGGATCTAATCAATTAGATTATAGTGTTTTATATGCTGATAAAGCAGGCGTTATATCCAGCATAACAGCCGAAGCAGGGCAGGTTGTTGCAGCAGGACAATCTGTAGTTACTATCGTACAGGATGGAGAGCGGGAAGTTGAAATTAGTGTTCCTGAAAATCGTATTGATGAATTTCGTAACATGGGGCAGCTTAACGTTTCTTTTTGGGCATTGCCTGCCGTTAGTGTCGACGCTGCTGTTAGAGAGATTGCTCCTATGGCTGATGCCGTATCTCGTACCTATAAAGTCCGGGTAAGTCTGCTGAATCCTCCTCAAGAAGTAAAATTGGGGATGACGTCTACGGTAACGGCAGCTAATGGAGGGAATCAGCAAGCCGCAGTCTATATTCCTCTAACCGCAATTTATCAAAATAGCGATGTTCCTGGAGTTTGGGTGCTACATAATGAAAGTGTAACGTTGCGTCACATTAAAATTGGTGCCTTTGGTGACGGAAAGGTCCAAGTACTAGAAGGACTCCAAAATGGAGATGTGATTATTACAGCAGGAGTGCATAAATTAAAAGAAGGGCAAAAGGTTCGTATTAGCGGTGATACGTTATGAAGAATTTTAATCTTACTGAATGGTCTTTAAATCATAAGCAATTTATCTATTTTTTTATTGTGTTATTCTTTATTATGGGAGTAGTCTCCTATAATAAACTGGGACGTATGGAAGATCCTGATTTTACGATAAAACAAATGATTGTTCAGGTTTCCTGGCCAGGAGCTACTGCTCGTCAGATGGAAGAGCAGGTCACTGATAAAATTGAAAAAAAACTGCAGGATTTGCCTGGCCTTGACTATGTAAAAAGCTATTCTACTCCGGGGCAAACCATTACTTACGTATTTTTAAAAGATACGGTTCTCAAGAAAGATGTCCGGTCCACATGGCTGGAAGCTCGTAATATGATAAATGATATGAAAAGCACCCTTCCTGAAGGTGCTTTGGCTCCCAATTTTAATGATCGATTTGATGAAGTATATGGTGTAGTCTATACTCTTACAGGTGATGGCTATACCTATGAGGAAATGCGGCAAAAGGCAGAAAGGATTCGCCGTCTGCTCCTAGATATTCCTAGCGTAAAAAAGATTGTACTCCTTGGAGTGCAAACCGAAAAAATATATATTGAGATAGAAAATAACAAACTGTCTCAATTGGGAATTGATCCAAGTATCATCGCCTCTACGCTCCAAACACAAAATGCTATGACTGCTTCAGGAATGTTTGAAACAGCTTCCGACAATGTTTATTTACGCGTTACAGGAATGTTTGAAGATGTGGAGGCCATTCGCAATGTACCGATTCAAGCTAATGGCAGTACGTTTCGCTTAGGGGATATAGCCAAAATCAGCCGCAGTTATGCTGAACCTTCTGATCCTAAAATGTTTTATAACGGACAGCCTGCTATTGGAATTTCTTTGGCTATGGAGCCGGGAGGGAATATACTGACCCTAGGCAAGAATTTAGAAAATGCCATTGAACAAATCAAAAAAGAGCTGCCAGTGGGGTTAGAGCTAAATCAGACCGTGAATCAGCCGAAGATTGTAGAAACATCCATTGATGAATTTGTAAAATCCTTAGGAGAAGCAGTGGCTATTGTATTAATTGTCAGCTTTCTTAGCCTGGGAGTGCGTTCAGGTGTCATCGTAGCTCTTTGTATTCCCTTAGTGATTGCAGCCGTTTTTACCTTTATGAATTTTATGGGGATTGATCTGCAGAAAATATCCCTAGGTGCTCTCATTATTGCTTTGGGACTCTTAGTTGATGATGCCATCATCACGATTGAAATGATGTCTGTAAAATTAGAGCAAGGCTGGACAAGGTTTAATGCCGCTTGCTATGCTTATACTGCAACAGCCTATCCACGGTTAACAGGTGCCCTGGTTACTTGTGCCGGTTTTGTTCCTGTTGGTTTTGCAAGAGGAAGTGCCGCTGAGTATTGCGGCAGTATTTTCACAGTAGTGGTATTGGCATTATTATTATCTTGGGTTGCTGCCGGCACAGTAACACCTTTATTAGGTTATCTGTTCATTAAGATGGAATCAGCTGGTGCTGAAGGAAAGGAACACAATATTTATGATACTAAATTTTATCGATACTTTAAAAGAATTCTAATTTGGTGTTTAAATCATAAAAAACAAGTATTATTAGGAACCGTGGCGTGCTTTCTTGGTGCTGTATTAGCAATGAGTCTGATTAAACAGGAGTTCTTTCCTGCATCTACCAGACCAGAGCTAATTGTTCAAATGAAGCTGCAGGAAGGAGCTTCTTTGAAAGCTACGGAAGAAATTGCTGAAGAATTTGCCAAGCGCATAGAGGGTGATCCTGCTATTGACTACTATACATATCATGTAGGTGAAGGCGCTCCTCGTTTTGTCTTAAGCTTTGAACCTACTTTTAATAAAACAAATTTTGCGGAGTTCATTATTGTTGCTAAAGATGCTAAGGCTCGCGAGGCATTATCCCAGAAAGTCAATACTATATTAAATGAAAAGATGACTAACGTACGGGGACATATGAAAGTGATTGCCAACGGTCCTTCGGCAGATTATCCTGTTATGATACGAGTTCGAGGTTATGATCCTGAAAAAGTCAGAGTAATCGCCCAGAAAATGCGGGATACCATGGCAGCCCATCCAGGTGTAAGGAATATTAACTTTAACTGGGATGAGAAAAGTAAAGTGATACACTTTGAGATTGATCAGGATAAGGCAAGAAAACTTGGAGTGGATACACAGTCATTAGCGTCTTCGCTGCAAACACAATTATCTGGCGCATCCATTGCAGATTTTCGTGTGGAGGATAGAACCATCAGTATGGTATTTAAAGGTGCACCACAAGATAGAAATGACATTTCTCGAATTAAAGACCTAAATGTTCATATTGGTAACGGAAGATATATCCCTGTGGATCAAATAGCAAAAATAAGTTATGATGCAGAAGATGGACTCTTCTGGAGGCGGGGGTTGAAGTCTATGGTTATCGTGCAGGCAGAAGTAAACCCAGGATTTATGGGAAATGA
Organism: Pelosinus fermentans DSM 17108; assembly: GCF_000271485.2. NCBI lineage: Bacteria > Bacillati > Bacillota > Negativicutes > Selenomonadales > Sporomusaceae > Pelosinus > Pelosinus fermentans. The sequence continues at coordinate 4,730,495 of NZ_AKVN02000001.1, read as the reverse complement.
CGTTACGCAAGAGGTTTATGATACTCTTAAAGAGTTACGTGCTGATTTACCTTTTGGTTACACCATTGAAGTAGATGGAGCTTTAGAGGATAGTATAAAAGCGGCTAAATTCATTTCTGAACCTGTGCCTATGATGGTGGGAGCAATCATGATTCTATTGATGATTCAGCTGCAAAATATACCTAAAATGATACTGACATTATTAACAGCACCTCTTGGCATCATTGGTGTAGTTTTGGGGCTTTTACTTACGGGACATCCAATCGGTTTTGTTGTTCAGCTGGGGATTTTGTCCTTATCCGGGATTATTATGCGTAATTCAGTAATCTTAATAGACCAGATTGAACAATTGGTTTCAAATGGAGAATCCCTGTGGGATGCAGTGATTGATGCGACAGTCATTCGCTGCCGTCCTATCTTATTAACGGCAGCTGCGGCAATCTTAGCAATGATTCCCTTATTCTCCAGCGTATTTTGGGGACCAATGGCAGTGGCGATTGCTGCTGGATTATTTGTTGCTACCATATTAACGCTGTTAGTATTGCCGACCATGTATGCAGCTTGGTATAAAGTACATATGGGAATGCCGCGAAATAAGGATAATGAGGTTAATTTTTCTGAGTAAACCAAGATGATATTCTTAATTAGATTCTCGGTATAACCAAATATGGGAGGTGCAGCGTGGAAATGGAACACATTGCTTTCACTCTTATCTTACATGCAGGAAATGCACGCAGCTATTGTTTCGAGGCTCTAAGCTTTGCGCGAAGCGGAAAACATAAAGAGGCTTTTGAATGCCTCAAAGAGTCAACTAAAGAATTACAAAAAGCACATACCTTGCAAACGAATCTATTGCAAACGGAAGCAAAAGGTGAAAAGCAAGAAATGAACTTGTTAGTAGCCCATGCGCAAGATCACCTAATGAATGCATTATTAGCGAGGGATTTGATTAAAGAAATGATTGGCATGATACAAGAGGGATCATCTTAGCGGCAAGTATTTAAAATACTAATGCAATCTATAAGATATTCTGAATATACCTAGCGCTATTTTTGAAGTAAGATTTAGATAAATAATTATGAGGTATATACTTCTTAATTAATAGTCAACGTAATGATCAAAATAGCCAAGGAGGAATATTAAAGATGAATAATGCTTATTTCCAAGTCTCGCTTCCCAAAAATGAGCCTGTAAAAACGTATATGCCGGGATCTCCTGAACGGGAAGCTTTAAAGGCGGAGCTTGAAAGACAATTGGCAAACCCTATTGAAATACCAATGATTATTGCTGGAAAAGAAGTTCGTTCCGAAAATAAAGAAAAAATGATTTGCCCTCATGACCATAAAAAAGAGCTTGGTGAATATTGTATAGCCGGTGAAAAAGAGCTGCTCATGGCAATTGAAGCTGCTGAAGGGGCAAAAGAAGAATGGGAAAACATGCCATGGGAACATCGCGCTACGATTTTCTTAAAAGCAGCGGATTTATTGACAGGAAAATATAGAGCGAAGATAGCAGCATCTTGCATGCTTGTACAAAGTAAAAATGCTTATCAGTCAGAAATTGATATTATCTGCGAATTGGCCGATTTTCTTCGCTTTAATCCCTACTATGTACAGGAAATTTATAAGCAGCAGCCTAACAGTACAGATGGAGTATGGAATCGTGTAGAATATCGTGCATTGGATGGCTTTGTGGCAGCAATCACTCCTTTCAATTTCACCTCTATCGGTGGAAATCTTTCTACAGCTCCAGCTATGGTTGGCAATACGGTCTTGTGGAAGCCATCCTCTACGGCGGTGTTATCTAACTATTACATTATGCAAATTCTTATGGAAGCGGGTTTACCTGCAGGTGTTATCAACTTTGTACCATCTAGAGGGGTAGACTTTGGCAACGTCGTTATTAGTCACCCCAAAATGGCGGGCGTCCACTTTACGGGTTCTACAAATGTATTTAACGGGATCTGGAAGCAAGTCGGTGAAAACCTTAATAAATATGTCACGTACCCTCGTCTTGTAGGTGAGACAGGAGGAAAGGATTTTATCTTTGCTCATGAATCCGCAGATATTGAATCTCTTGCATGCGCCATAGTTTTAGGAGCTTTTGAATACCAAGGGCAAAAATGCTCAGCAGCATCTCGTGCTTATATTCCCGAAAGTCTTTGGAGTAAATTAAAAGGACGTCTTGAAGAGGAAATTGGGAAGATTAAGATGGGTGATGTTTGTGATTTCACCAACCTGATGAATGCTGTAATTGACCAAAAATCATTTAAGAATTGTCAGAGCTACCTGAGCTATGCAAAGGAATCTAAAGATGCCGAAATCATTATTGGCGGCGGAAGCGATGATAGTGCAGGATATTTCGTAGAGCCTACTGTGATAGTAGCAAAGACGCCTGCATTCAAGACCATGGTAGAAGAAATCTTTGGGCCGATTATAACCATTTATGTATATCCCAATGATAAACTGGACGAAGCCTTAAAAGACTGCGATACTGCAACTCCGTATGGATTGACGGGGGCTGTATTTGCACAGGACAGAGCAGCAATCATCAAAATGGCAAAAGCATTGGATCATGCAGCAGGCAACTTCTATATTAACGACAAACCTACTGGCGCGGTGGTTGGACAGCAACCATTTGGTGGCAGCAGAGGATCAGGGACAAATGATAAAGCAGGCAGTGCTATTAATTTATATCGCTGGATGAGCCAGCGTGCAATTAAGGAAACGCTGGTTCCCCGCACCGTAGTCAATTATCCTTATATGGTAACGGAATAATCGCTGAAATAGCCTGAAATCTTCCAAATGCAGTAAAATCAATAGTTAGATGCGCAGTAAGCCGATTAGCCTGACACATTATGCGTCAGGCTAATCGGCGTGCTGCAACATAGGATGCAGGAGAAATCAAATGACAGACTCAGTCTTACTATAGTATAGTGAATGGGACATACTAATCATAAGCTAACTGTATTAGTGATTTGCTAAGAGTGCATTGAGAAAGAATTGGAGTTTACAATTTATGAAAAAATATAAAAAAATATATTTAGAAATAACAAATATTTGTAACCTAACATGTGATTTTTGCCCTGAAACCAAAAGGAAACCTGAATGTATATCAGAAGCTGCATTTAAAGAAATTCTGGATCAAATTAAACCTTTTGCAGATTATATCTACTTACATGTAATGGGGGAGCCTTTATTGCATCCTAAATTAGGGCGTCTTCTCGATATAAGTCACGAAAAGGAGTTTAAGGTAAACATTACAACAAACGGTACTTTGATCGCTGCCGCAGCGGAGACGTTAATTGAAAAACCTGCAGTGAGACAAATCAATTTTTCACTTCATAGTTTTGATGGAAATCAGAAGGGCATATCGAAGGATGAGTATATTGATAATATTTTAAATTTTTCTAACAAGGCAGCAGCAGAGTCGAACATAATTATATCCTTACGATTATGGAACTTAGATGAAGCACTGCTGACAGCGGATCAAAGAAAAAGAAATGTAGAGATCCTTTATAAAATTGAAGAGAATTTTAAACTGCCTTATAAAATACAGGGAAATTTGTCTGCAGCCAAAGCGTTAAAATTAAGAGATCGAGTGTACCTCAATCAGGATTATGAGTTTAAATGGCCTGATTTAAACGAGGAAGAGGATTTCACACCAGGCTCTTGCTTTGGTTTAAGGAATCAAGTTGCTATTTTAGTCGATGGCACAGTAGTACCCTGCTGTCTTGACGGGGAAGGGATCATTAACTTAGGTAATATTCATGAAAAGCAATTTTCTGATATTATACACGCAAAAAGAGCGGAAAATATAAGGCTTGGTTTTTGCAATACTCATGTAGTGGAAGAACTCTGCAGAAAATGCGGGTATAGAAAAAGATTTAACAAATAGACTCCTTTTCGTCTTCGCCGGTTCAAAAAGTTTTTCTTAATAGTCTTCAAGGAGAACGTCAAACGCAGAGAACTATTTATTTTCCCCCTTTGTGTTCTTCGTGTACGCGCCAGCGTCTTTGCATCTTCGCGTTTCAACCGGTTTACTTGTGTAAAAGAATCAGTGGGGGATTTAGAAGAGTAATTTCCAAAAAGACGATAGGAAGGTTTGTCAATCCCAGAAAACTATGATAGTATATTTGCGTATAAGAAGATTGCTGCGTTTTCATAAATTTATAAACTCGTAAGTGCTATTTTTACGAAATAAAAAGAAAATCAAAAGTAATTCTTATATCAATACATGAGCAATAATGAATGGAGAAATGAAATTATGATGGATTTGCCAAATTGCCCAAAATGTAATTCAGAGTATACTTATGAAGATGGAAGTCTTCTGATCTGTCCAGAATGCAGTCATGAGTGGACTTTAGAAGGCGAAAACAGTGAAGAAAAAAAGATTATCAAAGATGCAAACGGGAATGCCTTAAACGATGGTGATTCTGTATCAATTATTAAGGACCTTAAGGTAAAAGGAAGCTCATCGGCTTTAAAGATAGGTACAAAAGTAAAAAATATTCGTTTGGTGGATGGCGATCATAATATTGATTGTCAAATTGAAGGTTTTGGAGCTATGAAATTAAAATCGGAATTTGTTAAAAAGATATAAGCTTGATTCTCATGTGCATACCCCTGTATTGATAAAATTATGGCTGCAATACTATCAATAAAGTGAAGATACCCCTGAGTTAGCTCGGTTAGGGGTATCTTCTTTAGTTTTTGCAAAATGGATTTACTTTTTGCAGGAATTTGTATTTTAATAGCAAATAAAAAACAATATTATTGCCTATGAGGAACTGCCTGAGGAAATTGCCGATGAGGTTAAAATGAGGACAGCTTTATATAGGAATAATTGAGAGCAGAGGTGCTTTGATGAAATTAAATGATTTTGAGCAATATGTGGATGACATTATTGTGGAGCGTGGGCGGCAGTATTATCAAGAGAAAAGAATTGGGGATATTGATAACCAACAGGACAATCGATATGTAATCGCTGTCACCGGCAGTGACGATTATTTGGTTGTCGTACAGCTGGATGAGCAAGAAACAATAGTAGAAGCAGGATGCAACTGTCCTTATATTGGCGGACCGTACTGCAAGCATATGGTAGCTGCGCTTTTAGCATTGCGTGAAGAAGAAGTACAGACTGTGGCTGCCAAAAGGGTAAGTTCTGAGAAAAAGGCAGGAACCGTTTTACCAGTGAAGACAAGTCTTCGGGAACAGCTTAAAAGTGGCCTATCTTGCCAACCTAAGGAAAAACTCATTAATTTACTTCTGGACATAGCAGAAAATGATTTGACCATTGCCGATGAAATCAAAGCAGAGTTTAGCTCTGGAAGTGACGAAAAAGAAAAGTGGATTCGCTTAATGCGGCGCTATATTGAACAAGCAGAAGATGATGATGGTTTTATTAGTTACCGTAATTGTCAGCGTGCTGTTGAAGGAGCTTACAAAGTGGTGGCGCGGGCACGGAGGGCATGTGATGAACAAGAATATGAACTTGCTGTGGATTTGGCATTATGTGTGATGTGTGAAATGACTGGTATGCTGGAGTCTGCTGATGATTCAGCAGGAGATGTGAGCACCGTTATCTATGAAGTACAGGATGTATTAGTGCAGATTACTGATACGGTTCCTCCAGGGCCAGAGGCAGAAAAGTGCTTTCTCAAAATTCTTCACGAAGCGGATCAAAGACGTTATCATAACTGGTCGGAATGGAGAATGGACTTGCTGCACTTTTGTATTGCGGTGATCCAAAATCCTAGGCAGCGAGAGCAATTTGAACAATACTTGAAGAAAATTTCTTTAAAGATGGAAGAAAAGGATCAGGACGCTTTTTTTCGGGAATATGAGTCTGAGGCGATTGCCCTTTTGCAATATGAACTGATTGATAAATTTGATGGTAAAAAAGCTGCTGTGGATTTTCTTTATGCACATCGGAATTTTTCCCGCTTTCGAGAATTAGCGATACAGGAGGCACTGGCAGTACAAGATTATGCTAAAGCAGAGATGTTAGCATTGGAAGGTGAAGAGAACGATCATAAATTGCCAGGGCTGATAATAAAGTGGAAAGAGTTTCGTGCTGAAGTGTATAGACTAACTAAGCAATTGGATAAGATGCGGGAAGTGGGTCGTGAGTTGGCATTATCCGGTGATTTTACCTACTATCAGAAATTAAAGAGCATGTATGAGCCGGCTGAGTGGGTGCAAATTTATCCTGGTATTTTGGTAGAGTTTGCAAAACAATCCGGATATATAAACGATAATTATACGTCTGCTATTATTGAAGAGCAGGAATGGGAAAAGCTTTTAGAATATGTTCAAAAGAATCCTCATCGTATTGTGGAGTTCTATCGTCCGTTACTAACAAAATATCCGGAACAGGTTTATGAGCTCTTTAAAGAAGAGATCCTTCAGGACGCAGCTCGTAGTTCGAAACGATCTCATTACAAAAATATCTGTTCACGTTTACGATTATTAGTAAAAATCGGCGGCAATCGTATTGCGGCTGATTTGGTTAAGCACTTGACGTTCGAATACATGCGCAGACCTGCTTTTTACGAAGAGTTAAAAAATGTGAAAGTAAAATAATTAGAAGCATTTTCTTTAAAAAAGATAGACGTAGTCTTAGAAGCTGCGTCTACTTTTTATTGGGTAGAAGTCTTATGAAAAGTCAGCGTAGGTCAATAATTCTTACATCTTTAATCTGAGAACTAAGATCAACAGTCGTTTCAATGAATAAGAGCAGATTACCATTTCTTATGTTCACTGTCAGCTCTGGATAGGCTGTTAATAACGCCTCTTGCACTAATTCTTTCTCCGGAGTGCCTTCTGCTGTAATCGTCAATTTGTCATTAAGGCCTTCTTTGGCTACTGTTAATAATACCCGGCCCGTAGTAGCGGAAACAGTACTTACAGCATCTGCTATTACTCGGCCATAAAGATTCATGTCGCCGGCGAGAATCATAATGAGATGAAGGCGTTATTTTTCATACTTATATGTTCTTATGAACAGGAGTTTTCAGTTCTGGTTATTTTTTATGCAAATTCTTATGCTTTATTATGGACGGAATCGTGTAATTGGGGGTCATACCAGTGGTTTTTTATTTTCTGAGAATAAGATTAACACGCTATGTAACCTTTAATGGTGATCATACATAAAATAACATGCGGATAGTTATATTCAGCTAGAAAAAAAGGAGAAGAAATAAATGTCTAATATTAATTCATTTACATTTCCTTTGGGGGCCGTCGTGTCAGTTATTACGAACTCAGGTGTAGTATACGTAGGAACCCTTTTAGAAGTACGTCATTGTAATGATTCTAATGAGCCTGGTCTGCAATTTCTGTTTATTCAATTAACTATTGCTGTTGGACCGTATGTTGTGGGAGAATTGGTTGCAATCAATATTAATGAAATAACTTCAATTGGTCCCATTATAATCTCGTAAAGGAAGAACACGTAAAAATAATAACTCCTTAGGCCTAATTGCTTAAGGAGTTGTTAGATTTCAGATACATTTTGAGACGTTTCTCATTCCATATTATAAGCGATATTTATTGATAGATGAATTGGGATATACTAAATCATAAATATTTGAGCAGGAGAGATTTTATGGAGTATCTAGAATTTCTACAAGCTGATATCCTATGTTTATTATATGATTACGGAGAAATGACAGCGAAAGAAATAAACTCAGTATTGGGAAGTGACCATGAAGATGTAGAATCTGCTCTTTTTCAATTGGTAATCGAAGAAAAGGTTAGAGAAGTAGCTGAGGAAAAATATACTGCTGTAGATGAATTAAAGGTAAAGAGACTAAAGAGAGACTATCCAATTGTATTTTAAGAGGATGAAGAAATACGAATCGTCTTACCTTCGGGTGAGACGATTTTAGTATTTACAAACAATTCCAGCAATAATTAATATTTATAATTTACACAATTGCGTCTTTTAATAGAATAAACTTTTTAATTGACAATGATTATTGATTAATATATATTAACATCAAGAATCATAACTGGCAAAATAAAGGAGTGGATAAATCATGACGATATTAAAGAAAATTGGTGCATTCATTATTGAAGAATTGGCAAGACAGGGCGAAATCATGCAGAAAACGGGATTCCATGAATAAATGAATATATTAATGTATAGCAATAGATTTTGAAGCTATGTTTAGGAAGAAACATCCTATACATAGCTTTATTTTTTGTTAATCGAGCAATTATAAAACTCTAAATGAACTGTTTTAACGCTGTATGAAAGTTATCAACAGGTATTCACATGTTATTAACAGGTTTATCCACAAGAAAGTCGTCTACATATCAATAAATAATCTTTTATTTACGCAAGTCTAGGCAATGTGTTTGCTCCGTGAGGCATGATATGAGTTTTAAGGTCACGTCCGCGTTTTGCATAAACCAGTTCTAGCGCTTCGTCCAGAGTTTTAACAATCGTAATGTTTGCTTTCTTCAAAAGATCAGAATCTAAGGATGAAACTAATAGCAGATCAAATTTGTCTGCAGACTCGCAGAAATAGTAGCCAACATATTTTGAGATGCTATAATCAGCTCTTAGGGCATCTTCCCGCTCTAAAACGGTGTCATAACCTAAAATCATTTCCTGTACATCTGCATTACCGCCAAGACCTTCGGGGCTTTCGGTCAGAATAATCATCGTTCCGCCCGGTTTTGTCGCCTCCCGGGCATTAATCAGTGTTTTAATGGATTGATAGAGATTGACATCTTTCGGGCTGCCGCCTGCCGAAGCGATAACTAAGTCTGCTTTTTCCTGAATCGTCACACCATCAATAGCATTTACCAGCTTCCGTCCTTTGTCATGGGCATCCTTGAAATGTCCTGCTACAGCGCCTGCGATTCTTCCTTCTGCAGTTACGACATTAAAAAGAAATGCCGGTTTTGCAAGGCTGGCCGCTTCCAGCATATCCAAATGAATCAGGTTGGTATCATCATTGCCGGAACGTACGTCCGGGTGAGGTCCTAATCCTCTGGTTGGATTAAGTGACAAGGCATGATTTTTCATAACTGTTTCATAAGAGGAGATACCAGGTAGTACATATTTCTTGCCACCGGACCACCCAGCCAGGAAATGATAAACAATACCGCCAGTCAAAACAAGATGATCACATTCCATCGCCTTCTTATTGAGCCGCACAGGTGTGCCAAAAGAAGTCATACCACAATCAATCAGATTCTCCTGGTCCAGGCAATCGTGATCAATGACCTGAAACCGATCAGCCAATTTTGGCCCAAGCAATAGTCTATGCTCTTCTGCTGTTTGTGGGCGATGAGTTCCCAGTGCGCAGATAAAAAGAATATCTTCATCCTTTATTCCACCCCGATTTAGTTCCTCAACCACCAATGGCAGATATAAGTCTGTTTTCTGCCAGGCTCGGGTAATATCGGGGATAACAACGCAAACCCGTTCTCCTTCTCGTACTAGATTGGCAAGCCGCTCACTGCCAATGGGATTTTCCAGTGCTGTTTGTATAATTTCAATTTCCGATTTATCAAAAGCTATTGGATTACTTTCAATGACTTGCAGAATATTTTCTTCTGCAATAGACAATGTCATTTCTTTATTACCATACTTTAATGCAATTTTCTTTTCCATGATATATCCCTTCCTATCATTTAGAATAATCTTCTTTATTCTACCAGCACAACTTCTTTGGCGATATCTTTTTCTTCTTCTAGTGGTCGATTTGACCAATAACTGGCCAGTACGCTGCCGCTAATATATTGCCAAACCGCACCAACAGCGGCCGGTAAAGCTGCCATTGGATCAAGATGAGCTAAGGCAAGAGCAACGGCAAGACCTGAATTCTCCATTCCAATTTCGAATGTAATCGCCCGTGATTTCTTGGCAGACATTCCCACGGATTTTGAAGAATAATAGCCAAGGGTTAATCCCAAGACATTTTGCAGTATTACTGCAAGGCATAGCACCAATGCGACTGTTGCCATTTTTGCAGCATTCAGTGCGACAACGGAAGACAAAATCGTAATAATAAATACCACTGATACAGCAGGAACAATCTTAATAATCTTTTCCACCAGATTAGGAGCCGCCATATGAAGGGCAACACCAGCAGCGACAGGAATCAATACAATCTTGACAATGTCAACAAGGAGTACGGTAACATCGATAGGAATCATTGAACCAGCCAATAGTAGAAAAATATATGGTGTCAAAACGGGGGCTAAAATCGTATTCACACTGGAAACAGTGATAGAAAGAGCTGTGTCACCTTTGGCAATGTAAGTCATGACATTTGAACCCGTGCCGCTGGGAGCAGCCCCTAATAGTACCATTCCTGCAGCTAAGGCCGGCGGTAATCCCAATAATTTTGCTACCCCAAAACCTGCTAACGGCATAATCAAATAACGAAAACTTACGCCATAAAAAACATCCTTGGGCCTAGTCAAAACCAGACGAAAATCTTTCAAGGACATGGTGAGCCCCATTCCCAGCATAATCACACCTAATAGATAGGAAATATACGGACCGACAAATTTAAAGGGAGCAGGGTTAACAAAAGCAATGGTTGAGGCAACTAGCACCCAGACCGTCATATACTTGCAAACCAGTGCTGCTAACTTTTCTAAAAACGTAACCATGTAATAAACCTCCTAATTCATTTTGTTTGAAATCATAAGCTAAATCATGCAATAAAAAAAACTCTTGCCCTTCGAGTCTTAATTGACTCAAAGGGGCAAGAGAAATTTCTCGCGATACCACCCTTTTTCATAGACCAATTGGTCTACCTCTCATCAGGTCTAACAACCCTAGCAAGATAACGGTTGCACTCCATTAAGGAGCTGAAACCGGCGCAGCTTACTTTTACATTTCAGCTTTGCTGTTCAGGAGTGATTTTTACATTCCCCTCGCTACCGGTTCACACCAACCACCGGCTCTCTGAAACGATCATAGGATTGCAACATTCTCCCTCATCACATTTACAATAATATTAAAAATAATCGAGATTGCACTGCTTTTTGTTAATTATCTATCATTATACTCTTCCTTTTGTAGCTGTCAAGTGGAATTTTGAAAAAACATGGGAGTTTGCAATTGCTTTTAAAATATAGCTGGCAATATCAGACTACTATCCAACAAAAAACACCTGCAGTTATCTTCATCAACTATATTTTTGTAATGTCTACTACTATCCAAAAGTACTATTGAGATTTTTTAAAAGTTCTGCTTATATTTTTCAACTAGTGGTGGTATAAAAGGGCTGATCGATAAACCGTAAGCTGATTAAGGGCAGATAATAAATGATTGTTTATGGTATTTTTGGATAAGATGATAGCACTTTAAGATAGTATTGTATCCCAAGGGAAAGGAGTATTATTAAAAGGGAAGTTAATATTGGCTGATTGGTAAAGAACTGAAGGCCAGGATTGTTCCTATGGACATTTCTGGTCTTTATTGTTTTTTCAGGTCGCAATATTCTTATTTTAGAAAGAAAAAATGGGGAGGTATTCATTTTCAGCAAAAATGATTAGTTATGGCTTAGCGTTCTTATAACAGAATAAAGGATGATGATTTGATGAAAAAAGTACGGACCTTTGTGATTTCTTCACTGTTGCTGCTCTCGGCGAATACGCAGTCAGCGTTAGCGGCAGAGGAGGAAAAAGTAACATTTACATTGGATGAGATCGTTGTTACCGCACCGGCGGTTAGTGAGCCATTAATTGTGGAGACTGATCCTAAATCACCAAGGCAGCCGGTTCCAGCCGCTGACGGCGGTGGATATCTGAAAAATATTCCAGGCTTTTCGGTGGCCCGACAGGGCGGGACAGGCAGCGATCCGGTTTTCCGGGGATTGGGAGGAACGCGTCTTAATGTTTTATTAGATGGTACGTATCAGTTTGGAGCATGCCCTGGCCGGATGGATCCGACCACTTCTTATGTTTTTCCTGAAGCGTATAGCAAAATTTCAGTTTTGAAAGGACCTGAGACGGTTAAATACGGTGGCGGTAACGTAGCTGGAACGGTCTTATTTGAACGGGAGACAAAACGATTTGACCAGCCGGGAGTCAGGGTTAACAGCAGTGTACTTGTCGGCAGTGCCGGCCGTGATGATGAATTATTGGACGTTACTGCGGGTGATACAAAAGGTTATGTACGGATTATAAAAACCAGGTCAAATTCGAATGACTATAAAGACGGTAATGGCAATAAAGTTCATTCTTTTTATACGAGGCAAAGTCTGACTGGTATTTTTGGCTGGACACCTGATGCGGATACATTGTATGAATTTACTGCAGAAACCAGTGATGCTGAAGCGGCTTACGGCGGAAGGTCAATGGATGGTCCGAAATTTGACCGTAATGATTATACTTTTAAGTTTAGCAAGAAAAATGTATCATCGGTGATTAGTAATATAGAATTCAAAGCATTTCATAATTATGTGGATCATGTGATGGACAACTACTCATTACGGCCTAACTCATCCATGATGAATATGGCTATGGAAGTTGACCGGACTGCAAATGGCGGACGTTTAGCAGCAGATTTAATTTTAGGAAAATCGACTACGGGAACCGTTGGAATGGATTATCAAAAAAATAAACATAATGGACGAAGTAATATGGGGATGGGGTATTCAAGCTGGAGCCGGGATTTGATATTCACGAATTATGGTCTGTTTGGCGAAGCTAAACACCAGTTGGATACGAATAGCCGTTTGCTGGCTGGACTCAGGACTGACAGCCTTGATGTAAAGAATGCAAAAACAGAGGCGGAAGATCATGACCGGACATACGGTGCCTTCCTGCGTTATGAACATGATCATAAAAATGCCCCGGTTACCTCATATGTCGGTATTGGACATGCCCAAAGACCAGCAGATTATTGGGAACGGAGAACCAATTTTTATCTGAAACCAGAAAAGAGCACTCAACTTGATACCGGACTTATTTATCGTTCAGGAAAACTTAATACGAGTATATCTTTGTTTTATGCAAATATAGATGACTTTATCTTATTTAAAAATGCAAATAACTCAGCGACAAAGACAGCAGAAAATATTGATGCATCACTCTATGGGGGCGAAATCGATCTGATCTATTCGCTGAATAAGCATTGGACGGCAACAGCTTCACTTGCCTATGTACGGGGCAATAATGATGCGGATGATAAACCATTAGCCCAAATTCCACCCTTGGAAGGAACACTGGGACTCAAATACAGCCATGAGAAGGTAGAAGCGGGCTTGCTGTGGCGCGGCGTTCAGGCACAAACCCGTTACGATTTAAACAGCGGCAGTGAAATTGGCTATGATCTGGGTGCAAGCAGTGGCTTTGGTATCCTTTCAGCCAACCTGGCCTATAAGGCGACCAAACAGGTTACTATCGCGGCTGGAATTGATAATATCTTTGATAAAAATTACTCTGAATTTATTAGCCGATCAGGGGCAGCAATCCCTGCGCTGGGTATTGCTTCTTCATTTAGAGTAAACGAACCTGGTCGTACAATATGGGTAAAAGCAAGCTATAATTATTAATAACTTTTAAAAACGAATTTCATTTTGGACTTGGATGTAGAAGGGGCAACTGCCTCATTTGAAGTAAATTCTAGCGCCCCTGCACTTTTAGTGCGGGGGCGCTAGAGTTTATGAGTAACGGCGGCTTGATATTCCTGCCGCTAAAATTACGTAGTTAGGTACTAAACCTTCTGTATCATAGCAGAAGGCATTTAGTATTTTAAAGAAATAATACGTATGTTACTATTAACACGAGATAGGTTAATGCAGATCGTAATAAGGAGGAAGAATAAGTGGCTATATTCAATTTACGACAAAAAGAATTAATCAGACTACTTATTGCAGAAAATGATTTTAAACCAATTAAATATTATTCCGGAATTCTTAAAGTATCTGATAAAACACTATCCAAAGATATAAATTTTATTGAAAATTATTTGAAAAATAAAAATATTAAGATTAATCGCAAGCCAGGCAGTGGTATACGAATAAAGATTGTTACTCATCAAAAAATGGATTTACTAAACGATATCAATGCGAATTTAGAGGCTGTCGATCCATTGTCAATCAAAAATCGCAGAATAGAAACTTTGAAATTGCTGCTCACGCAATCCAATCAAAATACATCCATTCAAAAATTAGCAGATGCATATTATGTTAGCAAAGCCTCCATTGCAAATGATTTAAAGTTTATAGAGGATTGGCTGCAAAGTTATGATATTACACTCGATAGAAGTGTGGAGGGCACAAAGATTAATGGATCAGAAGTAAATATAAGAAAAGCAATTGCGTCCATTACCAGTGAATTGCTAAACGATACTAGTGATAGTCTTGACGTAGAGTGTCTCTCCAGGCTTGATTCACAGACAATAAAGGGATTATCGAAGATTTTTGATCTTGATTTAGTCTTATATATTGAAAAAATATTGATTGATTTAGAAAAAACATTGGAATACACAATTGGTGATCCATATTTTATTAATTTATTAACCCATATTCTTATCTGTATAAAAAGAGTAAGTGACGGCAACCAAATCCAAGGGCAGAATAATAGCAGCTTCACGTTCCTGTCTGCTGACGATGCAATATCTGAAAGTGCTGCGAAGTTAGCACTAAAAATTTATGAAAAATGTAAAATTAAGATTAATGACTCAGAAATTTATTATATTTATCAATACCTGGTTTCATGCGGCGTTGGACAACGGCTGCTGGGAAATTCATTAGTCATTAAAAAAGATCTGGAAGTGAATTACATTGATATAACTGCTTCTCTAGTCAAAATGGTCTCTGATATTTTAACCTTTGATTTGACCAAAGATACCTTGCTGCATGATGGATTAATACTTCATATTAGACCAATGCTGAATCGTCTTAAATATAACATTCAAATAAAAAATCCATTATTAAAAGAAATTGAGGAACGGTTTACTGAAATGTTAAGCATATGCCAGATCGTGGTGCATTTGATTACCTTAAAATACAATTTAAATACGATCAGCATTGACGAAATTGGATACTTAGTAACTTATTTTCAAGCAGCAATTGAAAGAGAAATCAGTTATAAGAAAGTAATTGTAGTTTGCCATAGCGGCTATGGTACTTCACAATTATTGACAACCCGGTTGAGACGAGCATTTCCTCAATGGCAGATTGGGGATGTGATATCAGAACATAAATTAAATACGATCAATCTCGATGATATCGACTTTATTATTTCCACGGTTCATTTAGCCATTAAAGAAAAACCATACATGCTTGTTTCAGCATTATTAAATGAAAAAGACATTAAGAATATTAAGAACATCTTGATTGAAGATTCATTTGAAAATACGAAGCAAGATTTACAACTAGAAAATCTTGAAAAATTAAATTCTGCTGCTGATATTTACATTAACACAGAAGATGCAGTGATTATTAATGATTTAGAAAAGAACAATGCACATAAATTAGTGTTTTATAAAGTTGATTTCGGCAAAAAAATACAGATATACCTGGCTGGAAATTCCAATATTAAGCGGCTTGCAATCCAAATCGTGAACAATACGGAAGGCAGCAGTTGCATAAAATTTTTTATTCTCAATTCGGATTATGAGCACGCAAAAAATATAGTCATGGAGATCTATCATTTATACGAGGCGAAAAATGCGATGAATTATCTGCTGGAATGCACTCGTGCTATCGATGTGCAACGCTTTTTTATGAAAAATTAAAGGAAATGGGGTAGAACTATGGATTTATCAAAAGTAATAAGAAGTGAAACAATTAAATTGGATATGGAGGCTACTACAAGAGAGGAAGTTGTGGAAGAGTTAACGGACTTATTGCTTCATGTAAATGCGATATCAAATCGGGAGAACTTTCTAAAAGATGTATTTTATCGAGAATCACTAGGAACAACCGGAATTGGTAATGGTATCGCTATCCCCCATGGAAAATCAAAATTTGTTAACAAAACATCACTGGCTATTGGGAGAACGAAAACTGATATTCATTGGAAAAGTCTGGATGATAAGCCGGTTCGTTTTATTATTTTATTTGCGGTTACAGATGAAGACAAAAATAGCACTCATATAAAGATATTAGCAAAAGTAGCTAGTAATTTAGGAGATGATGATGTTTGTGCCAAGTTACTAAAGGCTAAATCACCTGAAGAAATCTTAGCTATATTTTCAGGCAGATAATTTAAAAAAGAGAGGAGGGATGTTATGAAGATTGTAGGAATTGCAGCTTGTACTTCAGGTATTGCTCATACGTATATTGCAAAAGAAAAACTAATGAAAGCGGCTAAAGAGTTAGGGCATGAAATTCACATTGAGACCCAGGGAACAATCGGGACGGAGGATGAATTAACGGAGATTGATATTAAAAATGCAGATATCGTAATCGTAGCAGCCGATATCAACGTTGGTGGTAAAGAACGATTCGCAGGCAAAAAAATTCTCAATATTCCAACTAACATTGCTATTAAATCGCCAAAATCAATCATAAAAAAGATCCAGGCTGACTTAGGACTATAATTAAATATGGAAATTTAGAGGAGAGATAGTATGTTAAGAAAATTACAACTTAAAAAACATGCAATGACGGGTATCTCTTATATGCTGCCTCTAGTTGTAACAGCGGGTCTCCTTATTGCCATTGGAAATCTCTCAGGCGGATCAGTCATAAAAAATTACAAAGAAGCGTATTCAATTGCTGATGCGCTGGTTTCTCTTGGTGTATTTGGCATGGGTTTAATTGTTCCGGTAATAGCAGGTGCTATTAGCTATTCCATTGCTGATCGTCCAGGTATTGCTCCGGGTTTAATGATGGGCTTAATCGCAAATGCAATTGGTGCTGGTTTCCTGGGCGGCATGCTAGGAGGATATATCGTTGGCTATTTCGTACAATATTTAAGGAATAATTTGAAAGTACCAGTATGGGCGCAAGGTTTAATGCCAATGATGATTTTACCCTTAATTTCAACTATGGTTGTAGGCTTACTTATGTTCTATGTAATTGGTACTCCCATTGTTTGGTTAACAGCAACACTGACAGAAGTATTAAAAGGCTTGCAAGGTGGCTCAAGATTTATATTCGGTTTAGGAATGGGCGCAATGGCGGCATTTGACTTTGGGGGACCTGTAAATAAAGTTGCTTCATTATTTGCAGATGGTTTATTAGTAGAAGGAATCTATGGACCAGAAGCTGTTAAAATTCTTGCATCCATGGTTCCGCCATTCGGCGTTGCATTATCATGGATCATAGCAAAGAAAAAATATTCAAAAGAAGAGGCAGAAAATATTAAAATTGCATTCCCCATGGGCGTTGCGATGATAACGGAAGGCGTTATTCCCATTGCAGCCAGAGATCCAATTCGCGTTATCGCTGCTTGTTCCATAGGTGCAGCCATAGGTGGCGGATTCTCCATGCTTTGGAATGTAGGAAGCCCCGTACCTTCAGGTGGTATGTTTATCGTGCCTGCCATGGAGAATCCAATAGGATTCTTGGCAGCTTTATCCATTGGCACAGTGATAACGGCTGCAATATTAGTATTAACAAAAAAAACAGCCGCAGACGATTCATTCTTTGATGAAGAAGATGAAAGCGTAGATTTATCAGAACTTAATATCACAGATCAAATTAGATGAGAGGGTGAAACATGTA
This sequence comes from Pelosinus fermentans DSM 17108, assembly GCF_000271485.2. Classification (NCBI taxonomy): domain Bacteria; kingdom Bacillati; phylum Bacillota; class Negativicutes; order Selenomonadales; family Sporomusaceae; genus Pelosinus; species Pelosinus fermentans. The sequence goes on along the minus strand of NZ_AKVN02000001.1, from coordinate 4,712,839 downwards.
CGTTTCAATGAAAGAAATGCTCAAAAAAGCAAATGAAGGATATTATGCAGTGATGGCAATTAATTGTTTTAATCTAGAAACGATTAGAGCTGTCATTACTGCAGCCGAACTTGAAAAAGCACCAATCATCATAAATATAGTGCAAGATCATTTAGTAAGCCATTGTGATAGCGGCTTAATTGCTCCTGTTGTGAAAATATTGGCAGAACGAGCTGATGTGGAAGTTGCTCTGAATTTGGATCATGGTACTGAATATGAATATCTAACCCAGGCAATTATAAATGGATTTTCTTCTGTAATGGTAGATGCTTCTCGCTATGATTTAAGGGGAAATATTGAATTCAGCAAAAAGATTGTGGAATTTGCCAAAGAATACAATGTAAGTGTCGAAGGCGAAATTGGCTGCATGGGAACCAATGAAGATGGTTCTTTTACACAAACTGCCATGTATTCAGATCCCGATGAAGCAAAACTCTTCGCAGAGGAAACAGGGGTTGACGCTTTAGCCATATCTTTTGGATCATCTCATGGAAACTATCCCGATGGGATGGTGCCAAAATTTGATTTCCGGCGATTAAAAGCAATTAAGGATAATACGAAGGTACCTCTTGTGTTGCATGGGGGATCAGGATCCGGTGAAGAGAATATTTTGCAGGCAGTACAGTTTGGCATTAACAAGATCAACGTGGGCTGTGATTTTTTCAATGCTTGTACAGAAAGCACGAAGGCTCAATTAAAAGAAATTCCCGATAAAAATTATTTTGAATTAATTCACCAAGTAGAAGAGGATAGCATTGAGAAAGTTAGATATTATATTCGATTAGCAGGATCAAATGATAAATCAATATAAAATATGAGGAGAGACACACATGTTAATGAATATGAAGGAATTGCTGGAAGTAGCGCAGAAAAATCAGTTTGCAGTACCTGCATTCAATATCGGCAGTGGACAAATTTTAACAGCAGTGGTTCAAAGTGCAGAAAAAATACAATGTCCAGTCATTTTAGCAATTCATCCAGATGAATTATCCTTTCTGGGAGATAGCTTTGTTGAATCCTGCAAAGCAGAAGCTAACGCAGCCAAAGTACCAATGGTTATCCATTTAGATCATGGTGGAAGTTTTGAGCAAGTGATGCGCGCAATTCAATGCGGTTTTACTTCTGTAATGATTGATGGCTCCCATTTGTCATATGAAGACAATATTGCAATAACCAAAAAAGTTGTAGGAGCAGCACATCCAATTCATGTTTCAGTAGAAGCAGAATTAGGAACAATAGGGACTACTGGAACCTCTGCTGAGGGGGGAGCAAGCAAGATTATATACACGGATCCTAAGTTAGCAAAAGATTTTGTAGAAAAAACGGGCATTGATACATTAGCAGTTGCTATTGGAACAGCGCATGGTATTTATCCAAAAGGAATGAAGCCAAAACTTAGGCTGGATTTATTAAAAGAGATCAGAAATGTTGTTGCAGTTCCATTAGTTTTACACGGAGGCTCATCAAATGCTGACGAAGAAATTGCAGAATCCGTAAAAATAGGAATCTCTAAAATAAATATTTCCAGCGACGTAAAAGCGGCTTACTATAAAAAGGTGCGTGAAGTGTTAAAAGATAATGATGGCTGGTATGAACCCAACGCTATTTATCCGCCATGTATAGCTGCTGCACGTGAAGTTATTGAATTCAAGATGAATTTATTTAACGCAGCAGATACAGTGAAATTATACAAATAAAATGTTTTAGACTCATAGCCTATTGGATCTGCAATGATTCACATCCAGTTAATTTTTGGATCAATATACAGGAAAATCAATCTTTTTCGAAGAATTTAGAGACATAATTCACCTTGATCTGGTGAAATATGTCTCTCTTTGACATATTCTTTAAAAATGTTCCAGATATCAAGCAACATGTAAATGACTATGATATTATAAAATAGACATCTCAAATATGAAAATGGTAATAAAAAACTTAATTTTCTGCTTTCAATTATCCCTTTCTACTTGGCTGTATCATTCTGTAACTATTTTTTCACCGGAATCATTATTTGTAGCTGCCCGTACTTTAAAATAGATAGCTGTAAAAAAAATAAGCTCAAGGTTAACTTGTTTTATTGTGCTTTGAGCTTGCGAAAGGAATAGTTATAACTATGACAAGAAAGCAAAACATATATGAAACATTAAAAGTGCTATGCAGTAAAGTTAGCTTTGAGAACTTGGAGCAGGGCTTTTCTGGATTTGATACAAACCAGATCAGTAAAACTGTTGGTATTATCCGAAATAACGTCAGCAAAGAATTAAATAAGCTTGTAAGGGAAAAAAAAGTTATAAAAATAAAAGGGCATCCGGTTTATTTTTTTGACAAAGCAAGGCTTGAGTGCTTAATCGGGGGCAATATGGCGATAAGAGAAACAGAGGTGGATTCCATAGGGGAACTGATACATAGCACTCCTAATTCCACGGAGAGGGAAAACGAGAGTCAAGATGTTTTTGATCAAATTATTGGCTCTAAGATGAGCTTAGATGTTCCGATTAAACAGGCTAAGGCTGCTATCTTTTACCCGCCAAGAGGATTGCATACGCTGCTGCTTGGTCCAACTGGCAGTGGCAAGACTACCTTTGCAGAAATTATGTATCAGTGTGCACTGGAATCTGGTACGTTAAAAGAAGATGCGAAATTCATTATATTTAACTGTGCAGAATATGCAGATAATCCTCAATTGATCTTATCCCAGTTGTTTGGACATATGAAAGGTGCCTTTACGGGAGCGGATAAAGATAATCCTGGATTAATTGAAAAAGCAAATGGCGGTATATTATTACTGGATGAGGTACATCGATTATCTCCAGAAGGTCAGGAAATGCTGTTTTTGTTAATTGATAAAAACAAATATCGCAGAGTGGGAGAAACAAGCAATACGCGAAATGCGGAAGTGCTTTTGATCGCAGCTACTACAGAAGATGTAGAGTCCGTATTATTAAAAACATTTTTACGAAGAATTCCGATGGTGATTAAATTACCTTCGTTATCTGAAAGGTATTTGACTGAACGCTATGAATTAATCAGCAGTTTCTTTTCGATTCAATCAGAAATGATCAACGCGCCTATCCGTGTATATAAAGATGTATTGAAGGCATTATTATTATATGATTGCAAGGGAAATATAGGGCAGTTAAAAAGTGATATACAGCTAATCTGTGCCCGTGGATTCTTAGAATATAAAACCCGCAGGAAAGTATTTATCGAAATCGATATACCATTAGTTCCAGAGCATGTGTACAACGGGCTTTTATACAGTCAGGAAAAACGTGATGAAATTTTTGAGCTTCTGGAAGATGACAAGAGAATGTATTACGAATTTCCTCAAAACAAATCTAATAAAAACTTTTTTAGTGATAACGATAACGATTCAGATAAAGTATATTCTGAATTAACAGCAAAGTATAATTTATATACCAAAAGAGGGTACTCACAAGAGAATATAAATAAGAAGATGAATCAGGTTATTGAGAAATATTTAAAGCAGCTTTTAAAAAAGGTAGATATTCATGAAAGGATAGCTGAAAATGAAAAGCTTTTTAAGGTAGTCAGTCCCAGAGTATATTCCGTCATTGAAAATGCCCTTTCTATCGCTTCTGATATGTTAAAGAAAAAAATAAGTAAAAAAGTAGTTATTGCATTGGCGATGCATATCAATGCGCTGCCAAAACGAAAAACAGAAAATTTCAGCTACACAAAAGAAAGCTTAAACAAGATTGCAATTAACAATCCAGAAGAATATAAAGCCGCCAAGGTCATTCGAAGAGAGATTGAAAAATCCTTGGATATGGAAATTCCCGAAGAGGAAGAAGGATTCATAGCCATGTTCCTTTATGCCGTTGATTCTGAAGAAATGAACCAAAAAGTCGGTATTATCCTCATGGCCCATGGAACCAGTACTGCCTCCAGTATTGCTGAAGTCTGCAATGTTCTATTGAGCACAAATCACTGTAGGGCAATTGACATGGCTTTAGACGACAAAATTCAAGATGTTTTGGATCAGGCAGTGGAATTAGTAAAAAGGGTTGATCAGGGGAAAGGCGTTTTACTATTGGTAGATATGGGATCTTTAGCAGCCTTTGGGAAGATTATTGAAGAACGAACGGGTATTCCTATCGTAACAATTCAAATGGTATCGACTTCAATTGCGTTAGACGCAGTTCGAAAGAGCTTGATGTCTGGTATGACGTTAGCTCAGCTTAGGGAAGAATTGCAAGATGTAACTCCTAATATAGGGATAAATCTTACCAGAGAGTTAACAATTGCAAAGCCAGGTATAAGCTCGAAAATGATTGTTACAACCTGCATGACATCAGAAGGAACTGCTGTAAAACTTGCCAGCTTGATTAAAGACTCGATTCCAGGCATCGTTGAGCATAATATTATTGTTCAACCGATGAAAATGCAAAAGATCAAAAGTTTAACTCGTGATAAATTAGATACTATATTTTTATTTGTGGGCAGCTTGAATCCCGAAATCATGGGTATACCTTATATTTCAACAGATGAAATTGTGATCCATAATGGGCTGGAACGAATCAGTACCATGATTGAGGGCAGACGAATTGGAATCTATAAGAAAAGATTGATTCCGAATATAACAATGGAAATTATTGAGGATTCCTTAAGCTTCTTAAATCCTCAAAAAGCCTATGATGTGCTGGAAAGGGCTTTAAATGACATTGTAAGTATATTGCGCATCGAAAAAACCGATCGTTTAAAAGCATGTTTCCTTATGCACTGCACATGTATGATAGAAAGAGTCATCAAGAAGGAAGCGCTGCCCTATGAAGATATTGCAATGTGTATTCAGGGGAATATAGATATCTATCATGCACTGAAAAGATCACTGCAGATTGCAGAGGATACCTTTAGTATGATAATTCCTGATACAGAGCTTGGATATATCATTGATCTGATTGATACAGATCGACGCACAAGAAAATAAAAATAATAAAGCAATAAATTAATAAAACAATTGATAAAAAAAGTGCCTTAAAAGCCTGCATTTATCAATTGTTTTATTATTTTTTGTCAAATATCAGCGAAGAAGATAGTAAATTGGCACAACTTTTGCATTACTATAAAGCAAGAAAAGTTTTAACAAATCAAAAGAAATCGATAGTTGTAAGATTACTTGACAAAAGAAAGGAGGTAAAGAAGTATGGACGAAAAATCATGGATTTTAATAGTAACCCATGGCAATCTGGGAGAAGCATTCATCGAGAGTGCTGAAATGATTATGGGGACTTTGGCAAATGTACAAGCTTTCTCTCTGTTACCTGGGATGTCTCCGGAAGAGTTTATTGAGATGATTAAAGTAAAGTTAGATACTCTGCCCAAGGGAGTGCTGGTATTAACGGATTTATTTGGCGGCACGCCTTTTAATGCAGCAATTGCATTATCAGGAGTTTATGACATCAATGTAGTCAGCGGTGTGAATATTTCAATGATCATTGAGGGAGATTTGCTGCGCAATGAGTTAGCAGGCAGAGAATTAGCCGAAGCCGTTCAGCAGGTTGGAATGAAAGCATGCTGTGTGGCAGACCTGCCGCAAGCAAAAAATATAAAGTAAAAAGAGAGATGGAGGGAACTTTTATGGCTGAAATTAAGCTGGTGCGAGTCGATTTTAGATTGATTCATGGTCAAGTAATTACGCGTTGGTTAAAACAGACCAATGCAAATCGAATTGTTGTAATCGATAACAAGTTATCAAAAGATCCATTTATGAGCCAAGTATATGTGATGGCTGCTCCTCCAGGGGTAAATGTTGAAATGATGTCGGTAGATGAGGCAGCAGCTTTATGGGGGAAAAACCAATTAGGCAACGGAAGTGTATTAATTCTTTTTAAAACAGTTTCAACTGCTTTGGAAACAGCAGAAAAAGGGGTTCCGCTGAAACGATTACAAATTGGAGGGCTGGGAGCTGGTCCGGGAAGAAAAGTTGTTTATAGCCAGATCACGTTAAACAAGGAAGATGCAGAAAAACTTCAAACATTAAGTCACGCTGGGACAGAAATATTTTTCCAGACCGTCCCTGAGGAAACGGCAGCAAGTTTAGAGGACATTCTTAAAAAAATATGATGCAGGAAAGGAAGATGAACGAATGATTATCCAGGCAGTATTGGTTGGTCTATTGTATTATGTAGCGACAAACCGAATTTGGTATGGATTCTCAATGCTAATACGGCAGCCATTATCATTGGCAGTATTTATTGGACTCATTTTTGGAGATATGCAAACCGCATTAATTATGGGGGCTACCTTACAGATGATGTACCTTGGTGCAATTGCTCCAGGAGGAAATATTCCAACGGATGAAGCATTAGCAGCTTGTGTGGCGATTCCTATTGCAATTCAGGCACATGTTGGTCCGGAAATAGCTGTTGCCATTGCCGTTCCAATTGGTTTATTAGGAGTTCTATTGGATGAGCTTAGAAGAACATTATTTACGGGACTTGTACATGTGGCAGATAAACGTGCAGAAGAAGGGGATGCAAAAGGCATAAGGAGGCTGGCATTTGTCTACCCGCTTCTCTTTGTATTCCCTATCCGTTTTATTCCGGCATTTTTAGCAAATTACTATGGTGTTGATGCGGTACAAAGTTTTATGGGAGCAGTTCCCAACTGGGTATTACAAGGACTTGGTGTAGCGGGAAATATATTACCAGCACTAGGATTTGCTTTAACAATGGTTATTATCGGTAAGAGGAACTTTATTCCCTTTTTCATTCTTGGATTCTTCGTTGTAGCATACACAGGAATCAGTATCGTGGGAATCGCAATATTTGCATTTTGCATGGCAGCTATCTACACTCATTTTCAACCAAATACACAGCAAAGGCAGGGTTAATAATGAATCAGAAAGTTGTGAATTTAGAACCCGAAAAACTTACGAAGGGCGATATTACAAAATCATGGATCAGATGGTTTGCTTATTCAGAGGTGTCTAACAGCTATGAACGTTTGCAGGCATTGGCCTTCTGCGGAGCGATGTCAGGAATATTAGAAAAACTATACAAAAATAAAGAAGACTTAGCTTTGGCATTACAACGACATTTAACGATGTACAACACACAATGTAATTGGGGATCGGTTATTAATGGTATCGCCATTGCATTAGAAGAAAAAGCTGCATCTCACACTGAAGAAGACGATGAAGAAGTGAATGAAGAAGTCATTACAGGAATTAAAACTGGTTTGATGGGACCCATTGCTGGTATTGGGGACACCATTGACTATGGAACGTTACGTCCAATTTTAATGGGTATCTTCATTCCCTTTGCCCTGGCAGGTTCAGCAATTGCCGCGTTGCTTCCATTGATCATTCAGACCGTATTTACAGGAGTTATGGGCTACACCTTATATCATAAAGGATATACCGTTGGTAAAAAATCAATTATTGATATTTTGCAGTCTGGTCAAATTCAACAGGTTATCACTGGTGCCGGTGTAGTAGGTATGTTTATGATGGGAGCATTATCCGCTTCTTATGTAAAACTTACAACTCCAATGACAATTACTACATCTGTAAAAGTTCTCGAAATTCAAAGTGTAATTGATACGATTGCGCCTAAATTGTTACCTCTGGTTGCTGTATTAGGAGTATATCTCTACTTGATAAAAGTAGGTCCTAACTATGTTAAGATTGTTGGATTTCTTATTTTAATCAGCTTAGCTGGTTCAGCAATCGGTATTTTTTAAAAGGGAGGAGATAAAAAATGCTAAGTGAAAATTACGATAAAGAATTAGAATACTTTTTAAATACATCCCTTACTGAATTTGAAAACATTCGAAAAAAAATAGACCGCAGCTTTTATGAGGATGCAGTAAACTTAATTGTTGATGCTGAAAAAAAGAAATGCCATGTTCATATTACAGGCATTGGAAAGCCAGGGCATGTAGCTGGATACATTGCTTCACTACTGTCTTCTACGGGTACGCCAACCTATGTACTGCACGGAACGGAAGCTGTGCATGGTTCTGCTGGTCAGGTTGTTTCTGGTGATGTTGTTATTGCAATATCCAATAGTGGAGAAACAGAAGAATTAAAAGCGACAATACAAACGTTAAAGAATAATGGGGCAAAGATTATAGCGGTATCCGGTAATCCGGATTCCTGGCTTGCGAAAAATGGGGATGTGTTCTTATATGCAGGAGTGGGACAAGAAGGGGATTCATTAAATATGGCACCGAGAGCATCAATCATCGCCGAAATTTTAGTTCTGCAAGGATTAAGCCTAGTACTTCAAAGTGTTAAGAAGTTATCCCATCAGCAATATATCAAATGGCATCCAGGTGGATCTCTGGGAAAAAGAAAGGGTGAATCCTAATGGGCAAGATTCTAATTACGCCCCGTTCATTTTCCAGATATGGAGCTAAGGCAATCGAGGGAATGAAATCAAAAGGTTATGATGTTATTGTGAATACTACTGGCAAACCCTATACCTATGAAGAATTCTACAAACTATCTTCTGATGTAGATGGAATCATTTTAGGGGTAGATACGGTTGATGAACATGTGCTAACAGGGGCAAAAAAATTAAAAGGAATCTCACGATTTGGAGTGGGGATCGATAACATTGATGTGGAAGCTGCTAATCGATTAGGGATCAAAATCGCTCGAGCCGTTGGATCAAATTTTACTTCTGTGGCAGAACTGGCAGTTGCTTTCTTCTTTCTGTTAGCCCGTAATGTTGTCAAAAATGTAAATGAAGTAAAGGCTGGTCAATGGAATAAAACTTCTGGTCTGGAATTAAAAAATAAGACGGTGGGAGTTCTTGGGTTAGGAGCCATCGGTAAAGAAGTTTCAAAGATCTCCCAAGGAATTGGTATGAGGGTTATTGGTTATGATCCTTTTGTCAGCAAAGAAGACATGAAAGAAAAATACAATATAGAGATGAAATGTTTGGAAGACGTTTTAAAGGAAAGTGACTTTGTCACACTGCACATGCCTTTGACGGAAGAAAATAATGATTTGATGAATAAAGCTGCACTCGGCTTAATGAAGTCCACAGCCTATTTAATTAATACTGCACGAGGTGGCTTAATCAATGAAGAGGATTTATATGATGCATTGACTAACAACGTGATCGCAGGAGCTGCTGCAGATGTATTTTCTAAAGAGCCGCCATCAATGGATGAAAAGTTACTGAGACTTGATAACTTCATATTATGTTCTCACATTGCTTCATTAACTGTAAATGCAGAAATGAATACCATTGACTTAGCGACCCATAATCTATTAAAAATTTTAGAAAAATAACATGAGAATTGGAGAGTTATTATGGAAGTAAAAGGAATTATCACAGCAATGGTTACTCCTTTTGATGAAAATCAGGGGATAAATGCCGACGCAACGAGACAATTGGTTAATACATTAATCCATTCAGGTGTAAGTGGTCTTTTTATTCTTGGTACAAATGGAGAATTTCATTTACTAACCAATGATGAAAAAATTGCCTTTGCAAAGATCGTTATTGATGAAGTAAACAAACGAGTACCCGTATATGTTGGTACTGGCGGAAACAGTACTAGTGAAGTAATGGAACTGTCAAAGAAGATGGAAGCACTTGGTGCTGATGCCTTATCAGTGATTACTCCCTATTTCTTAGTTCCTTCACAAAATGAAATCATTCAGCACTATAAAGCAATTGCAGAAGCTGTAAGAATACCAATTGTTCTATATAATATTCCAAAGAATACTGGTATAAACCTAGAGCCTGAGACCGTACGTCAATTGGCAAAAATAAAAAATATCATAGCCATTAAAGACAGCAGCGGTAAGCTTGAAAATATTGAAAAGTATATCCAAATCACAAAAGATGAAGACTTCTCTGTATTATCCGGATCAGACTCATTGATTTTGAGCGCTTTAAAAATTGGAGCTGCAGGAGCGATTGCCGCTACTTCTAACTTAATCACAGCGATAGATGTTTCTATTTATGAAAACTTTTTAAAAGGAGATATGGAAAAGGCTGAAAAAGCACAGCAGGACATTGAAGTATTGCGTGCCGTTCTAAAGCTGGGAACTGTTCCGTCTATTTTGAAAAAAGCAATGGAAATGATAGGGATTCCAGTTGGACCCGCTAGATTACCAGTTACTGAAGTAAAGGAAGAAACGGTTAAGAAAATCGGGGAAATGCTGGATTACTATAAAGTATAGAAACATTGAATCTATAGTTGAATTTTTACTCTCATTAAGCGCTTAACGCGGTCACTACCGATATTGGCGCTTTTTTGTTTTAGAATACTTTGGCAGGCAGCCTGAATCAGCGGTTTTTCTCGTGAAGAAATAATATGGGCGGAGGGATGCATTTTGAAAGAATTTATCTTTGTCTCGGATTTTGATGGAACCATGAGTGAAAGAGATTTTTATCATATCATTATGGAGAAGTATCTTGGGCAATGGGGGAAAGAGCTTCACGCAAGCTGGAAACGCAACGAAATGGAAGATGTGGAATTTCTTTCAACTGTATTTAAATCAATAAATAGAACGAAAGAAGAAATCTGTGAAGATATTCTGAGTATAAAAATAGATGAGTATATTCCAGCATTTATTGAATACATAAAATCGGCTGGTGGTGATTTCCTTATTTTGAGTGCAGGAACCAGATATTATATAGAACGTTTACTCGCTTTTAAGGGGATACAGGAGATAGAAATTATCTCGAATGAAGGAAAATACGAAAACAAAGGCGTTACATTACTGCCTCCAGATACATACCATCCTTTTTATTCACGAAGACATGGTGTGGATAAAGCAAAGGTAGTACAGAGCTTAAAACAAAAGTATAAAAAAGTATATTACGCTGGCAATAGCAGACCGGATGTAAATGCAGCACTACTAGCCGATATTGCTTTTGCAAAAGGCAAATTAATTACGCTGTTACAGGCAAAGGCAGCAGAACATGTGCCTTTTAAATGTTTTTTCCAGGTAGAAGAGTTTTTAAAGAATAGGGAGTTAATCTAGTAACAGTCCCTTGATATGCCAGGTAAAGCGTACAACGATCCACCTCATTAAGAATAAATGAGGTGGATCGTTGCAAAATGTTTGAAGTTCTCAATCACAAAAGCCAGCAATTCCCTGAAAGGCTTTTCCAGAGGCGTTTACTACTTCAGTTCACACCTTAACTTCTCTGGTTCCAGCATTTATGGCATCTTCTCTTTATTGTGGGCAAAGCGGCAGGAACATTCCACCAACAATCCTAGCCTTAATGGATCAGGTTCCTTTTGATTCAAGAGGTTTCCTGTGCCAATTGACAAGCCAAATACCACCTAGAATTAATGCTATCCCCATAATGGTATTCCAATAGAGTGGTTCATTAAGAAAAATTACTCCGGCTAACACCCCGATAATTGGAACAGCCAGTACTGAGATGGATGCCTTCCCAGCCTCAGTATTTGATAAAATATAGGTCCAGAGGAAAAAAGCCAATGCTGAGGCGATTACGCCATTATACAGTAGATACCCTACTGCATTAAAACCCCACTGTACGATGCCATGCTCAAACAAAGCCGAGTAAATTGACAATAGGATAGCTCCTACTACCATCTGCCATGTTGTATATTGTAAGGTATCACAGTGCTGCAACTTTAATTTAACAAGAACACTTGAGAATGCCCAAGCAACGGCACCTGCAAGTGTTAAAGAAATAGCCCACCAGGCGCCGCCGTCACTTACGTTTAATAAAGCAACCAGTCCAAGGATGCCCATGGTAATACCAGCCATTTTTCTCAGGGTCAATTTCTCACCTAGTAAAAAATGGGCCATGATTGCCAGCCAGAAAGGCATACTATAAGATAAAACCGAAGAAAGTCCAGCACTTAAGAACTGCATGCCGATTTGAATGGCACTATTAAAAAGGGCTGTTTGCAAAATGCCTCCCAGAATAATCCACTTCCAATCCTTGCGTTGTGGAATCGGTATTTTTTTGAAATAGGCGATACTAAGCAACACGATAGACCCTAAAACAAAACGATAGGCGGTAAACAACACTGGTGGAAACACTTGAAGTGCTTCTTTCATTATCACCCAATTCATTCCCCAGATTAGACATAAAAGTATGATTGCTCCATTCATAACTACACCTTCATCATTTTCGATTTTACCTGCTAAGATTTAGCTGCAAAAATATGTGCTTTTTCTTCTTCGACTTCATATGCCTTTATTCCTGTACTTAAGGAGATCTGGAGGTGGTGTTTAGAGCGACAATGCAATCATTACCATCTGCGGGAAATATATTCAATGTTTAAAGCGTCTATCTTCGTAAAAAAAGAATGTATTTTTTGCAATACAATATTTCTTTGACAATATTCTTGTCGAATTTTTAATTTTGTAATATTGCTTTGCGGAATTTGCAGTTCATTTACTTGGAAATTTTGAATTGGCTTTTTCACAATGAAACCTCCATAATCAAGTTATTTGTCATTTTATAATATCAAACTCCTATTTAATATTTCTTTGAAGTCCACAAGTAATCAATGAAAAATGTTTTAAATCTGGGACGATGGAATACGTCGACCCTCCAATTCTTCTAAATTGATTTTAATTATACTTGATAAATGTGACAAAAATATTACGGTTCGCATTTCCTCAAAGTATATGAGAAGCTGGATTTCGGACGGTAGTGACTCTCAGCTGAGGTTTCACTGAGGGTGAAAAAACTCCTGCAAAGTAAATTAGCTTTGCAGGAGTTTTTATTTTGCTGGTAAATAAAATATAAAAGGGCGCAACCATCGGCCCCGTGATTTTTGAATACGAGGAGAATCAAAATGGGAGTAACAATCTATCAGGTTGATGCGTTTACCGATAAGCCTTACAAAGGCAATCCAGCTGCTGTCTGCTTACTGGAAGAAATCAGAGATGATGAATGGTTGCAGGCTGTGGCTAACGAAAACAACTTATCGGAAACTGCGTTTTTGATACCGGAAAATGACGGTTATAAACTTCGTTGGTTTACACCTAAGAATGAAGTTAAACTTTGTGGTCACGCAACTTTGGCGAGTGCTCATATTCTGTATACGGAAAAACTGTTACCATTAAACAGACAGGCTCGATTTTTCACCTTAAGCGGTTTGCTAACAGCTAGCTATCAGGAGGATACTGGTTTAATTGAATTAGATTTTCCGGCCACTACTGTAATTCCTTGTGAAGCACCTTGCGGATTAGTGGAATCTTTGGGAGTAAAGCCCATTTTTATTGGGCGCAGCGATGACGATTATCTGATCGAAGTATCGTCAGAAGATGAAGTAAAAGAGGCTGCACCAGATTTTGGTCGATTAATTCAGGTTTCCTGCCGGGGAGTAATTGTGACAGCTTTATCTGCATCAAAGAATTATGATTTTATTTCTCGTTTTTTTGCTCCTGCTGTTGGTGTCAATGAAGACCCTGTTACAGGTTCGGCTCATTGCCGTCTAACTCCTTATTGGCAGGCAAAGTTGAAGAAAAACGAGTTTATTGCTTATCAAGCATCGAAACGGGGCGGTTTCCTACAGTTACTTGCGGCAGGAGACCGAGTTCGGATTAGGGGTAAAGCTGTAACAGTGCTGAAGGGAGAGCTTCTCAAGTGATGAAACTGGGATAAACTCGGTGGAATCGTCCCTCGTGAGTTGCAAATTCTGGTAAATTGGACGAGCCGTCCGTGGGACTTCTGGAACTGGGGGTAGAATTTTGATTATTACTGAAAAAGCAAAGGGAATTTTCTTATTAGACAGTCAGAATCCTTTGCAAGATATATTAAAATCACGAAATGAGCGAATTAAAAAGTTTAATAAAGGGCACATTGTCCCAACCTATTGTTATCGATATATTGGAATTTGTGACAATGCAACAAATTACTTGGAAGAATTAAGGGACTTAGAATGTAATTTGAAAAAAACTTCTGAGCCATATCTTATCATAAAGCAAGGTTTGACTAGCTCTCATTCCAATGAAGAAATTGAAAAGGCAGTAGCGATTTGGGATCAATTTGAAAAATGGGAAAATGATAGCAAACGGAGCTATATAGAATTATATCGTATTGTTTGGGATACTAAGATCAGTAATACCACTGTCAATTGGACAATTAAACGATCGTTATCCAAAATATTAGAGTTATTTGATGATATTGAAAAAAGCAAGAACCAGTCAATAAGAAGAAATTATGGCTTGTCATTAATTTTGTGGGTAAATTCTTATTTGAGTAGTTTATTTTCTGGAGAGATGAAGAGTAATTCTATACCTAAGTTCATTTTTTGGGGAGCAATAAGACGGAATGAGGCTTATTTTTTTATATTCTTATCAATGCTAGGTTGTGATGCCTTATATATAAGCGCTACAGATGATAAAGAATTTAATAGGATAGACCTGCGCAATACATATGTGAAATTAATAGAACATAACATGAAAATTGAAATTTATGACTTCCCAAAACCAAAAGAAAGTAGGGTTACAATAGGATTCCCTGCGAAACATATATCACAGACTATTTCGCCGAATCCTGCACCTATAATACATACGAAGCATATAGAAAAAAGCTATGAAGAATTGGCGAAGTTGTCTGATTCAATCGTAATGATTAATGTTTACGATGATGACCACGTACATTGTGGCAGTGGCTCTGGCGTAGTCATTGACGAAGATGGAACCATTGTGACAAATTATCATGTAATTGAGGATGGAAGTTTCTTTGGAATCCTGTTTGAAAATAATAAATCGGAGTATATCACACATACAGTGATATCTAACAATGGACAAAAAGACCTTGCCTTATTGCAAATCGATTGCAAAACACGACCAATACCTATCAAAAGTAGCGATAGTTTAAAACGAGGTCAACAAATTGTAGCGATTGGTAGTCCGCTTGGGCTCATGAATACGATTTCCGATGGTATAATTGCAGGTTTCCGAAGTTTTGATGATCAAAATTTTATTCAAATCACTGCTCCTATTTCTCCTGGTAGTTCAGGTGGTGCATTACTCGATAGATATGGGTCATTAGTAGGTATAACTACTGGTGGATACACCAAAGGACAGAACTTGAATTTGGCAATTCCTAGCATTGAAATTACTAAATTACTGCTTATTTCTAGTTTTAATAGACGTAGAAAAACATAAGGAATTAATTCGTACTTCGGCACTACATAACCACAAGGTAATTACAGTATGGCTGCAAAAGCTGATGATGAGGATATCGCAGGGGAACAGCCTTAATGGTGGCTAAAAGCTAGTTATTTTGCCGGATATTTATTCCTTTGAAAGCATGGATGAATGCTTCTAGGGGAGTTAGGTTGTATGTCCCAGTTGAAAAAATGGCAGTGTCAACGACAGTGTCGGTGGTGACATCATATACAGCCTGGGTTACTGTTATGTAATACGTGCTTCTTTCTTGTTTTACACGAAAAGCGCTTACCTCTGAGATAATGGCCCATCGACAACCGGAGGCGACGGCGCCTTCCCGCCATGTATCTGGGGCTGCCTGTGCATCAGCTATAACATAGTCTGGCAGTATTTTCCGGTACTCATCCTTTAATGCTTCATGCATATACCAAAAGTCTGCTGTCAAAACAGGCGGAAGGTTATTTTTGAGTGAGGCAATGTAGACGCGTCCGAAGTCTGCCTGTTTTGCAGCAGGCGCGACGGGCAGTTCCATTCCGGCCTCCACAGCCTGGCTGCGCTTATCATAATAGTTTTTTATTGCCGAATCGACATAGCTGACCAGCTTATGGGGATCATCTAGAGTGTCAGGTGAGGTCCATTTAATTTCTCGACCAAACTGCTGATAGCCGCCAATTAAGGTTTGCAGGACGCCAGTTACTGGATCGCCTGCATTGACGATTCGTGTCAGGTGAAGAATCGGTTCGAATTTGGCGGCAAACGCGGCATTGCCGACGGCCGGTGCGCCGAACGTAATCACTTCAATTTGGTCCGGATTTATTCCCATACTGAGGAGCCTTGCTCCGATCAATGTTGCCGCCGCACCACCTAAGCTATGACCGGTGAGATACAGTTTAGCGTTTTTATCAGCCATGAGCACATCAGGGAGTGAGAGGCGGGAGTGCCGGGGATTACGCAAGACGGCAGACGGAACGGTTTGTATAAATTCATTAAATCCTTTATGTACCTTAGGTTCTGTGTTGGGCACATCTTTTTTATTGGCATTGACTGTGAATTCGTTGGTGTTGCTGCCTGCAAAATAAATTTTCTCAACCTTTAGGTTGGTTTTTAGATCCTTGTTGTTTTCTGTTCCAACAATGGCAAGAAGATACTCTGGAGCACCACCTGGATGATCTTTTTTTGCGATAAGGAAGCGGGCACCGGTATGACCCTGTGTTTGGACGTAATGATCAATCTGCCAGCCGCTTTGTGCTAAATAGCGGTTGGCCAGCTCGCCGATCCGATCACTATAAGCCGCTCCGCTGGCTCCGGCGGCAACATATAGTTTATAAGCTTCTTCATAATCTTCTTTTGGGGTGGCGTAGGCAAAAAAAGGATGCCATAATAGTGTAAAGCAGAGCACCAGCAGTACTAACTTTTTCATCATAAACCTCCATGGGGGCAAATCATTCCAGATTACCGCCACCAGATAATTCGTGTGAATGCGGCATTCTACTATTTCGCTGCAGGTTAAAGCAGACTGATGAGATTATTGCAGCGTATTGGCTTCGATATTATAGGTTACGGAGTCCGCTGACCAGGTGTTATCACCTTGAGTAATCTGTACTTGCCCGTTGAATATCCCCAGTTTAGTACGCCAGTTAAAGTTGGCTGTATCAGAAGTTATCGTTAAGTTGGGCTGTTTAAATGTCACGCCGCCGTCAAGCATAGCTTTATTCTGACGGCCATATACGTAAACGCTGCCGGCTGTAAGATAAATATGATCCTGTGAAAGGGTTATGCCGTCTGATCCCCAGACTTCCAGTGAACTGAGGCTGACTTTTGCCTGACCCGCCGTTATAATGCGGTTCGCAACTTCAATGTACACATTGCCTTGTAGCATATAGAGTCCGGTATTTACATCGTAGTAGGTGTTATCAGCGTTGATGATAGGCTTGGCAGCGAAAGCTGTTGTTGTGCTGACCAAAAGACACAAAAGCAAGATGAGGGATAATAAAATTTTATGGTTCATATTTGATTGACCTCCCGAGCTGCTAAGGTTCTGTTAGCAGGTTATTTTCTTGGCTCTTGATTCACTCCTGTAATGTTGCTCTCATGGGGACAACCTGGATAAAAGGTTGTTCATAAGAGTGGACCTGCATCCATTGTCCATCACGTATAATCTCGACTTTTCCCAGTTTTCTGCCTTCCCAGGTCCAGGATTGAATGACTTCGTAAACCAGCTTGTTGATTTCTTCCCTTGATAAGGAAGGATCTGATTCAACGGGTATGCCATGAATGATCGTATTACACATCTGCGATACCTCCTTAATTATAGGTTCATGATACTCGTCAATGAAAGCACACAGCAAAAGCTGCTTAACGAATGTGTCCGTGGTGTTGAAATTAGTCTAATTAAAACCAATTAATCGATTTCAGTCAATTAATTAGCTAAAAAAACCATCCATCCAGTTATTGACTGAATGGCGTTTTTTATATTCATTGCTCTGAATCGTTGATAACGATATGTATCGTGCCTTCTTGCATCCCTAATGCTTTTGCCATGAGCTCTTCTGCAAGCTTAAACTGGCAGGTCAGCAGGCCGTCAGGTGATTTCTCATAAATTGCATCAATCAGGCAATCAATGATAGCCATAATCAAATTCAATGCTGCTTTGGGATGAGAAACATGAAAATAGTTTTGCTGCTTCCCTTCTTCGATAATTTTTAGCAGCAAAGGTGCCATTAATTGTTTACCCTGACGGGACAATTTGTCTACGAGATGTAAAGTCCGGTCATCATATAAAAAACCAAATAATAATCCTTCTTTGTATTGAGTTGAATGGAATACAGCCTGTAAGAGGGATTCGATTTTTTGGGGCGGGGCAATGTTTTCGGAATAAATGATCGGCTCAAATGCCGATGTGAACGTGGACATGTGGCGATTGATCAGTGCTTCTAATATTTCCTCTTTGGATTTAAAGTAATAATAGAGTGTTCCTTGAGCAACTCCCATTTTTTTTACGATGTCACTGATTGCTGTTTCATGATAGCCATTGGCATAAAATAACGGTTCGGCAGCATCCAGAATCTCGGCTATTCGTATTTGGGGATCTTGTGAAGGGCGTGCCATGGTCATCACCTCATTAATTGATTTCAGTCAAATTATAAACTTTGCTGGAATTTGATGTCAAGGTTTATTTTTATATTAAAATAGAGAGGTTGGATTTACAGAGGCTGCCTCAAAATGCAAAAGAATGAAAGACAGTCCCTTTTGTGAAAGCTATTATTTTCTCAAATGTGAAATAATTGATTTAATCCGGACAGAGGGGATTTGAGAAAATGTGTGGAATACAGGGAATGTGAATTATCTGTTTTTTTAGATAATTTCTAATGCGTTTACAGTACTGTAGACGATAGGGGCAAGGGGGGGATCTATTGTCAAAGGATGATACATTTTATGGTCTAGAACATAAAATACATAGAAAAGAGAAAGTCTATCTACAATTAAAAATGCTCACTCAGGAGATTGATATTAGCAGGTATAAAGTACTAGAAAAAGTCGGTTTTGAAACAACTCTTTTATCAGAGAAGCTTAACATTACCAGGAATAATGTCAGCACGGAATTAAATAACCTTGTGGCTGAGGGAAAGGTTATTAAAATCTTAGGTAAACCTGTGCGTTATCTGGATCGTATCTGGCTGGAAGCAAATGCACAGATCATGATAAAAGATCCGATTATTAAAAAGGATACTGATTTTAGAAAGCTAGTAATTAAAACATCGCTGCTTTGTAATGAAAAAGAAGAAGTATTTTCTTGTAATAAAAATGAATTACATTATTTAATAGAGAATCATGCCAAACCGAAAGATGATATCTTTGCCAATATAGTGGGTTCTAAAGATGATTTAAAGAATCAGGTAAAGCAGGCGCGGGCAGCAATTCTATATCCGCCGAAAGGATTACATACGTTATTAATCGGTCCTACTGGAATCGGAAAAACAACTTTTGCGGAAATTATGTATCGTTATGCAATTGAGATAGGACGATTTTCTGCCAATGCCCCTTATGTCATATTTAATTGTGCTGATTATGCGGAAAATCTCCAGCTGTTAGTTTCACATCTTTTTGGCAATGTAAAAGGCGCTTTTACGGGCGCAGATATTGAGAAAAAAGGATTAGTGGATCAAGCAAATGGAGGAATTTTGTTTTTAGATGAAGTTCATCGTCTGCCGCCAGAAGGACAGGAAATGCTGTTTTCCCTGATGGATAGGGGCAGTTATCGTCGCTTAGGGGAATCGGAAAATACCCGTAAGGCTGACATACTGATCATTGCCGCTACGACTGAAGATCCTAAAGAAGTGATCCTCGGTACCCTGTTAAGAAGAATTCCGGTAATTATTATGCTTCCTAGTTTAGCAGAGCGGTCATTGAAAGGACGAATGACTCTTATCTGTCAGTTTTTTAGAGAAGAGTCTGTCAAGATTAAAATACCTGTAACCGTATCAAAAGAGGTTTTAAAAGTATTGTTGATCTACAAATGTCCAGGCAATATAGGACAATTAAAAAATGATATCCAGCTTATGTGTGCCAATGCATTTGTAGAATATGTGACTGAGCAGCAAAGTGATGTCCATATAAAACTATCCCAGCTCTCACAGCGCTTAAAAGAAGGATTTTTCACCATTGATAATAAGAGACAGGAAATAGCAAAGGTCTTTAATTTAAACGATTTCGAATCCATCACATTTAACGGTGCAAAGGAAGACTTACATGCAAGTCTAAAAAACGTGCTCTTGTATGACGATTATAAAACCGAAGAGGATTTTTATGATGTAATCCTTAGAAGTGCGCAGAAATTTCTGGAAAAGGGTCTTTCTCTTAATGAGATTAGAGAACGCATGAATCAGCAGATTCAAAATCGCTTTCACGATTCTTTTTCTGTAAGCCAAGATCATAATCTGTTATTAGAAAAAGAAGTTCTGGCAAAAATCGTTACTCCGGAGATTGTCAAAATCATTGAAGAATCCTTGGCAGAATCAAAAGAGGCTATGGGGTTGTTATTTGATAGTAAAGTAATATATAGTCTAGCTCTGCATATGGAAACTCTTGTGGAAAGGCTGCGCTTAGGGCAGATCTCCATCCATCCCAATATCAAAAAAATATATGAAGAGCATCAGCAGGAATTTGCTGTTGCCGAAAAGATTAAAAATAAGCTGGAAGAGAAATTGGGAATCCATATCCCTGACGATGAAGTCGCTTTTACCGCTATGCTGCTATACTCCCTGCATGTAAAAAAGAGTGAGGAAAATATTGAGGTATTGGTTATCACTCATGGGTATGCCACAGCTACCAATATGGTTCAAGTAGCCCAAACCCTTCTAGGTTATGAATGTATTCATGCCATAGACATGCCCTTGGAAGAGAAGGTAGAAGTAATTTTGGACAAGGCAATTGAAAAGGTGAAAAAAATCAATAAGGGACGAGGCGTGCTGCTTTTAGTCGATATGGGCTCTCTTACTACTTTTTCCGAAATCATTTCAGAACGAACAGGCATACCCACAAGAGTCGTTAAAATGGTGAGTACCCCTATGGTGATCGAAGCAGCGAGAAAAGCGATGTTACCTAATATCAGCCTTGATATGCTGGTGGAAAGTGTAAATGGAATGAGCCCGTTAATTGGCGGTAGAATAAAAGTAGATAACTCACCGGTTGAATTTGATTACTCACCCATTATCTATCAAGAGCGTGCTATTGCTATGCTAGAAGAAATTCTCACGTTCTTAAATGTAGGGAAAGCATCAAGATTACTCAATGAAGTATTAGAAAAGATTGCGGATACCTGTAAGGGAGCTATTGATGAAAGCATCAGGATCAAATTCTTATTTCATTGTTCTTGTATGATTGAAAGAATCATAAGGAATGAACCTTTACCCTATACAAATTTTTTGCATATTAAGGAGTCCAAGGAATCTCTTTTCAAAACCATTAAAAATGCATTCATTATCGTGGAAGAGGCATTTGGCATTGAAATTCCCAATACTGAATTAGCCTATGTCGTTGAAATGATGGATGCACATTTCAATATCCTATCGAATTAGAAGCTTAAAGGAGCCCAAGAGGAAGGTGAACTCTTAGGCTCCTTTTTAATTGTTAGGGAGCATCATTTACTGTCATTGCGAGCATTCGCAATTGACAGAAGCGCGATGATCATGGAATGTGTCTTGCTTTTTGAGACACATTCCATGAATTACGATTAAGACACATTTTAAGACACATTCTAAGAAGGGAAGATATCCGAAATTTGAAATTAATTTATTGCAGCAAACGAACCCCTATTTTCATAGACTATAGGCTGTTTGTTATCTGACTGGCAGGTAATGAGACACATAGTTGGCATAGGAGTTGCATTAATACGTAGTACAAAGAAAGGAGGATTTTAATGATTGGAATTTTAGTAGTAACCCATGAAAATTTTGGCGAAGCAGCTTTACAAACTGCTCAATTAATTTTGGGGAAGCAGGAAAAAGCATTAGCGCTGGGATGTTATCGCGGAGATAGCATTGAAGCGTTTTGCGAGAAGGTCAATGCAGCCATCCAAGCATTAGATACAGGAATGGGGGTGCTGGTATTTGCTGATTTATTTGGCGCGAGTCCCTATAATAATACCGCCAAAGCGAGCAGCACTATTACCAGTAATTTTAGGTGTATCGCCGGTTTTAGTTTACCAATGATCATTGAGGCTTTTAGTATGAGAGAGTCCTATGAGTTAGATGAGTTAACGAATGTATGTATCCAGACAGGTATCACGGGAATCAGGGAACTTTTTAAAGAGATTGAAATATTTGATGAAACGAATAAGTAAGAAGAGGTGGATGTTATGTTACATATTGTTCTGACTCGAATTGATGACCGATTAATACATGGGCAGGTGATTACAGCCTGGACAAAAATCACCAAAGCAGATCGAATTATTGTCGTGGATGATGAGGTAGCCGAAGATTCATTTATGGTAAAAGTGTTAAAGATGGCGGCCCCATCTTCTATTAAAGTAGATATTTTTAATACTGAGGATGCCGCTGTAACACTAGCAGGAGAAGATACTGGCGAAAGAGTTATCATTTTAGTTAAGACGCCTAAAACCGTACTTGATCTTATAAAGGCTGGAGTTAACATTGCCGACTTAAATCTAGGCGGTATGGGAGCAACACAGGGCAGAAAGCAGCTCTACAGAAACATTTCGATATCGGCAGAAGAAAAAGCGATATTTAAAGAATTATTGACTCTTGGCGTGGATGTTTTTGTACAAATTGTTCCTGATGCAAATAAAATGCCAATGGCAACGATGATTTAATCTTCAAAGCATGTGATGCTTGCAAAATAAAGGAGGAAAAAGTATGCACATCTCTTTTTTACAGGCTGCGTTAATCGGTATTTTTTATTATCTTTCATGGAGTCCCTGGTTTACCTATGTTGGTTTCTTTACCTTTAATCGACCGTTGGTAGCTGGATTTATTACCGGCATCATTTTAGGTCAGCCCTTAGAGGGGGCATTAATTGGTGCGGGCATCAATGTTA
The DNA here is from genome assembly GCF_000271485.2 of Pelosinus fermentans DSM 17108. Lineage (NCBI taxonomy): Bacteria > Bacillati > Bacillota > Negativicutes > Selenomonadales > Sporomusaceae > Pelosinus > Pelosinus fermentans. Next base: position 4,690,143 of record NZ_AKVN02000001.1, on the reverse strand, counting down.
TTTATTTAGGCTTTATTTCAGCCGGTGGTGCCCAAATGGGTGACCCTTCCTTTGCAGGATACGTTGGAACGGCTCTTGCTTTAGTTTCTAACCTGGATGTAGCTACTGCCATGGCGATATCAGTACCCTTAGGAACCATTGCAACGGTGCTTTGGATTGCTAAAATGACGGTGAATTCCTTTTTTGTTCATTGGGCGGATAAAGAGATTGAAAAAGGCAATTTAAGGCGGTTAGCCTTTATTAATGTATTTCCCCCTCAGATTTTGCTATTCTTAGTTAGTTTTATTCCTGCCACCTTGGTAGTCTTCTATGGACCGGATGCTGTATCAGGAATGCTGCGAGTGATGAGTCCTAGCGTACTGCATGTGTTTACGGTAATCGGTGCCATGCTGCCTGCTTTGGGTATCGCAATGAATTTGAAATTAATTGGCAATTCCTTTACCATGCCGTTTTTTGTCTTAGGTGTTATTTTATCCGTGTATTTCAAACAGGATATATTGATTATTGCCATTATGGGTGTTGTGTTAGCCCTGACAGTAACTTCCATACGCTATTCCGGTAAAAAAGATGTCAACGTATAAATATGAAGGAGGTAAGTTAGCATGCAAACTGCAAAGACATTAACGAAGAATGATGTGCTTAAATCTTGGTTTCGATGGTACATGTTCGCCCAATCCAATTATAACTATGAAAGAATGCAAGCTACTGCATTTGCCCATTCCATGCTGCCTGTTATCGAAAAATTATATCCTGATAAAGAAGATGCCAAGGCAGCAGTACAGCGGCATTTATCCTTTTTTAATACAGAGCCTATATGCGGTGCTGTGATTCATGGAATTACCATTGCCATGGAAGAGGAAAAAGCCAATGGCAAGCCGATTACTGATGGCGCTTTCAATGGGATTAAGACCGGTTTAATGGGACCTTTAGCAGGCATTGGGGATACATTAACCCAAGGGATTATTACTCCCATTATGCTTGCGATCTGCATTGGCATTACCAATAATCAAAATCTTGCAGGTCCCATTATCTTCTTAATTGCTCAATTCGCTATTATGACTACCATTCAACTTACCATGTGGATGAATGGCTATACCTATGGCAAGAAGGCAGTGGAGCAAATTTTAGAAGGCGGCATGATTAATAAGGTAATTGAAGGTGCATCGATTTTAGGAACTCTTGTCATGGGAGGGCTGGTAGGACGGTTTATTCCCCTGCAAACCTTAATTAGTTTCGATGTAGGTCAAGTGAAATTTAACTTACAGACCGATTTGCTTGACAAACTCATGCCAGGATTGATTCCGCTGGCATTAACCTTAATTGTTCTTTCGATGGTCAAGAAGGGTGTTTCTCCTATTAAGCTAATGGGTATCTTAATAGCCTTAGGCGCTGTTACAGGAATTTTAGGTATATTTTAAGAGCTTTAGCTTTTCTTGTAGAATTTATAAATCACAAAGGCACAATGGTACACAAAGGTGAGCACAAAAATATAAATAGAACCCTTTGTGTACTTTGCGTTTTTGTGGTTCGATTCGTTTATATGTTTTAAAAGGAAATTTGGTGATAAAGGAGCGGCAAAGATGAATATAACACTAGATAGGATTGAGCACTTAGAAATAGAAGATTTCTTAGGAAATGAAATACATTGCGAATGCAAAGAAGCTCATCGCGTTGCGATTGATCGTATCCTAATCGAAAAGGATGGGATTGATAAACTGCCTGAATGTTTAAGAGAATTTCAATATAAAAAAGCATTAGTCATTGCCGATGTTCACACGGATGAAGTCGCTGGCAAGCAGGTAGAAGCAGCCTTAAGGCAAGCAAACTTTGCATACAAAAAATTTGTATTTCAAGGAGAGGGAGAGCTGGTTCCTGACGAAGCAGCCGTAGGCACATTGCTGATTCAAGTGGAAAAGGATACAGATGTAATTGTTACCATAGGTACAGGTACACTCAATGATTTAGCTAAATTTGTCAGCCACAAAATCAGCATTCCAACTATTATTATAGCAACAGCCCCCTCCATGGATGGCTTTGCTTCCACTGGAGCCGCCTTAATTGTTGATAATCTTAAAACCTCTTTTGAATGTGTCTGCCCCAAAGCCATCATTGGAGATATTACTATACTAAAGCAAGCACCTATGAATATGATTATCGCTGGTTTTGGGGATATTGTTGGAAAATATTCAGCTTTAACCGATTGGAAATTGGGTAAAGCGATTAATGGTGAATATTATTGTGATGTAGTTGTAAAAATGGTTACCGAATCCATGACAAAATGTATCAATAATGTAGAAGGAATAAAAAACAGAGACGAAAGTGCCATTAAAAACTTAATGGAAGCCCTGGTAGTGACGGGGATTGCCATGAGCTTTGCCGGCAATTCCAGACCCGCTTCCGGTTCAGAGCATCATTTGGCCCATTATTGGGAGATGATGTTTTTATTTGAACAGAAGAAGGCTGTACTCCATGGCACAAAGGTAGGGATTGCTGCCGTAATTACGGCAAAGTTAAGTGAACTATTAGCCCAAGCATCGATTGATTTTGACGAGGCTGTTAATAAAGCCAATTCATTTGATCAGGAGCAATGGAAAAAAAGTGTTGAAAGTCTCTATCAAAAAGCTGCTCAGGAAATTATTCATATCAATGAAAAAGAACAACGAAACTCTGTAGCTAAAAGAATTGCAAGGATTCATACCATCCAAGAAAATATGGATAAAATTATCGATATCGTTAAGAGTATACCTTCGGCAGGAGAGATTACAGCCATTCTTAAACATGCTGGAGGAGCGAGCCGCCCCAGGGAAGTCGGCATTGATGAACAACATGTCATCAATGGCATTTTGATGGCGAAAGAAGTTCGGACAAGATATACCATCCTTAATTTATTATCTGACCTTGGACTTTTAGAAGAATTTGCTCGTGAGGTTCATGATTATTTAAAGAAGGAAGAAGCATAAATGAATGGAATGGCAGTGAAAAGCAAAGCACAAGATATTTTACATAAGGTAAAATGCTTTATTCTGGATTTAGACGGAACGGTATATTTAGGTGGTAAATTATTAGATGGTGCCATTGAATTTTTAGAGACACTAGAAAAAAATAAGATTGCTTTTAAATTTTTTACCAATAATTCTTCTAAAAATGCAAAGTTTTATATCAATAAAATTCATCATATGGGCTATGATGTAAAAGAGAATGCGATGTTGATTTCAAACCATGTCATCATCCGCCATCTGCAGGAAGAAATGCCAGGGAAAAAAGTATTTCTATTGGGAAATGAATATTTAACAAGTGACTTTCAAACTTCTAATATCCATTTAGTAGAAGAAGAGCCGGATGTAGTAGTTGTAGGTTTTGATACAACCTTAGCTTATGAGAAGGTATCCAAGGCTTGCAAGTTTATTCGCGAAGGGGCGGTTTTCTTAGGGGTTCATCCTGATTTTAATTGTCCAACGGAGGATGGCTTTATTCCCGATTGCGGGTCCATATGTGCCATGATCACAGCTTCTACCGGAGTTTCACCAGAATACTTTGGTAAGCCGACAACTCATACCTTGCAGTATATTTTGAAGAATACAGGTTTCAAAGAAGAGGAAATTGCTGTGGTTGGCGACCGATTATATACGGACATTGCACTTGGCAAAGGGAATGACTTGGTGACGATTCTGGTTTTATCGGGAGAAACGAAAATAAATGATTTACAAAGTTCAAAGATTCAGCCAACGCTGCAATTTGATTCTCTAAAAGAATTAGGAACCTATTTTTAGTAAAACAGTGATTGCAGAAAACTAAAAAAGCTATAAAGGTTAAAAAGATGATTATGGCTAAGCACAGAATCATCTTTTTAACTTTTATAAGGGAAAATATAGAAAAGACCGTTCAAAAAGTTAAGTACGATGTTCATGGCCTTGACTAGATAAAATGATTGTTATATACTTTTTATTATACTGTACGGGGGTATGGCATAATGAGGCAGAGGAGGTGAATAGAAATGAGTCAAACTGGTGAAATCGTAATAAAAATTGAAGGTATGTCTTGCGGACATTGTAAGGCAGCCGTCGAGAAGGCTCTTAAAGAGGTTGCAGGAGTTACGAGCGCTGCTGTTAATTTAGAGAAAAAAGAAGCGGTAGTGACTGGCTCTGCAGAACTTGCCGCCCTTCATCAAGCAATAGAAGAAGTGGGTTTTGATGTAGTTGCATAATGCTATTCATAGCCTGTAGGAAAGGGTACCCTGTAAAGTAGACAAGAAAAAGTCTGCTTTACAGGGTACTTCTTTTCGATTCAGCAAGGCGTAGGAGAAATTCTGCTCTTTCTGTGGTATGATTATTGTAATAAAGCACAAAGATTTAAAAAATAAGGAAATCATAACAATTTGAATCGAAAGAACTCTGAACATTCAATTATTACGAATTTTACAGATGTAAAAGAAAGATAGGAGTAATCATATATGCATAGAATTGGCGTAATCGGTCCTGATCGTACTGTGGAGCGAATTCTTAAGGTGGCTGCAGATTTCATTCATGAAGTTGAATGCATACCCTTTCCTTATGACGACGAGATAGAAATCCAAAGGATTTTACAGGAGCATCGAAGCCAAGTGAAAGGCTGGCTTTTTTCTGGTCCCGTTCCCTATATCATTGCTCAGGAGTATATAAAAGCGGATGATACGGTTGCCTATTGCCAGACAATGGGCGGAGGATTCTATCTGTGCTGCCTGCAAATGGCCTTCGCCCACAAAGTGGTTTTAGAACGTATTTCTGTTGATTTTATTGAATCGGAAGTAGATATAGAGCAGTTACTCCGTGCTACGGGAATACCATGGCGTGATGTTTTCATTAAGTATTACAGCCGCCAATATGACCCTGAGGAAATTATTCAGTTTCATCTTCAATTGTGGCGGGAGGGTAAAATTGATGGAGTGATAACGGCTTTGCGCAGTGTTATGAATGCATTGCAAAAAGAAAATGTTCCAGTCTATCACTTTACGTTAAGTGAGCAAGAAATTTATCAATCTCTCAAAATTATTATTGAGAAAGTACAGTCATCTTATTTCAAGAATACTCAAGTGGGACTGGTGATTATTGAAGTTGGCAATTATGGAAAGATTATAGAAAGAGCTAAGACTCCCTATGATCTTCAGATCTTAGAGTTAAGGCTAAAGGCAATTTTATTGCCTCTTTGCAAGAGTTTGGATGGCTATCTTTTGGATAAAGGAACGGGAGTATATGAGATTTTTAGCTCTCGCGGTGCGGTGCAAAGGGAAATAACTATGCTGCAAGATACAATTGAGCAATTACTATTGGCAATCAATATGGATGTTCCTGTTACAGCCGGTATCGGTTTTGGGGAAACTGTTTTTGCTGGTGAGATCAACGCTCATCGTGCACTTCGCAATACGAAAGAGCAAAAAGGAGCGCATGTTGTTATTGTGCAGGATGATGGCAAGATGGTTGAGGTAGTTAAAAACAACAAAGCATTAAGCTATGAGTTTTATTCCAATGATACAGAGCTGCTAAAGAAGCTAAATCGAGTGAGTGTGGGAATCAAGACATACTGTAAAATCGAAAACATTGTACAACGCATGGGGGCGAGCTCCTTTTCAATTTCTCAACTGGCCGCTCAGATGTCGGTTACCGAGCGGAATGTTCGAAGGATTATAACGAGTCTCTGCGAGGCTGGATTAGTTGAGCAGGTAGGCGAAGAGTATGCAGCAGCAAGAGGTCGGCCTAATAAATTATACCAAATAGCCGCGTATAAAAATGAAAAACATTGATTTATCGAGAATACCTATGCTTTTTGCATGGTATTCTCTTATTTTCCATTTAGAATAATTGAAGAGATACAAAGGTACTTGCTGTTTCTAATCATGCTGTTATATAATCATTTTAGGAAAAATACCGTATATATTCCTTAAATAAAAGAGGTGATTTGCAAAAGAAAAATGTCATGAAAACAGATTTCTATAATAATTGGGAGTGATGTAGTGGATATTTTGCGTAATTGGAAAATTCATCTTTTGGTACTTATAATTGTTGTTATGTCAGAGAACCTTGGAGTTATAAAGTATGGTCTCATTATTTTGCTGCCGCTGCTGCATGCATTGGTACTTGGCGGCATCATCAGTTTTCCTAAATTTAAAATTCTATCAACAAAGCAAATGGAAGTGGCCGCTGGGATTTTGCCCATTGCTATGATGCTTTTAATTGTTAAAATCGGCTTGGATATTGGACCGAATTTATCCTTGCTGTTTCATTCGAAAGGAGCGCTGCTCCTTCAAGAAATCGGCCATTTCTTCGGCACGGTCATATTAGGCTTGCCGATTGCTGTATTTTTAAGGATGGGAAGAGAATCTATTGGTGCTACGTATTCCGTTGCCAGAGAACCGAATATTGCCATCATTGCAGAGAAGTTCGGACTGGATTCGCCAGAAGGACGGGGCGTAATGGCCACATATATCTGCGGAACGCTAGTTGGCGCAGTATGGCTGTCGATTTTAACCGGAGTAGTTGCTAAATTGGGAATTCTTCATCCCTATGCATTGGCTATGGGGTCAGGTGTAGGTAGCGGCAGTATGATGGCTGCTTCAGTTGGTTCCATTATTGCAGCCTATCCGGATATGGAACAGCAAATCCGGGCCTATGCAGGGGCAGCGAACTTAATGTCTACTATCTTGGGCATTTATGTAAGTCTCTTTTTTTCGTTACCATTGGCCACCAAACTGTACAATTTTTTAAGCAAGTTTCAGAGCGATAAAGAGACTGCAAAGGAGAAGGCATAATGAATAAATTGCAGAATATGACCGTTGCCATGATACTATCAGGATTGCTTATGGCAGTTGGTAATGTCATTGGCTATCAAGTAGATTGGTATAGTTCCCTGTTAGGTGTCCTTGTCATTATTGTGATTGGTCTTATTGGAATGGCTGTCAGCCAAGTGCCTGGACTGAATAAATTGCCTATGGTTTTTTGGATTTCCATTGTTGCCATTATTATTTCTCTCCCAAACTTTCCCGGCAGTGCATGGGTGATCCAAATAACAAAAAAGGTGCAATTTTTAGCCGTAACCACTCCTATCTTGGCCTATGCCGGTTTATCATTAGGGAAAGATATCGAGTTATTTAAAAAGTTATCCTGGAAAATCGTACCGGTAACATTGGCTGTGATGACGGGAACTTTTTTATTTGCTGCGATTATTGCCCAATTTGTCCTAAAATGGGAAGGCGCGATTTAATTATAAAAAAATGGTGCTGGAGGTAGACTATGAAAAAGGAAGAATTAAAACAAAAGATTTGTCAGGAAATAGAAGCAAGTAAAGAACAAATCCTTGCGTTGGGAGAGTCTATCTATAAAGAACCAGAGCTGGGTTTTAAAGAAGCGAAGACTGCTTCCAAGGTAGAAGAAATATTTCGTGAATTAGGCGTATCTTATGAAAAAGGGTTAGCACTTACTGGTGTCAAGGGACGTCTCAAAGGTAGAAAATCGAACCGTACCGTTGCCATACTCGGTGAGCTTGATGCTGTTACTTGTGCTGCTCATCCTGGCGCAGATCCTTTAAGCGGTGCTGCTCATTGCTGTGGTCATAACGTTCAGATTGCAATATTGATGGCTGTAGGCAGAGCGTTACTAGAAACAGGTGCCATGGAGTACTTAGCAGGAGATGTAGTGCTTTTCGCTGTTCCGGCAGAAGAATATGTTGAGATTTCCTATCGCAACAAGCTTCGTGAAGAAGGTAAAATCACATATCTTGGCGGTAAGCAGGAATTGATTCACCTGGGGGCTTTTGATGATATTGATATGGCCCTGCAAATTCATTTACTCACCAATACCCAGGCTGATAGTTTTATCCGTCTTGGCAGTACCAGTAATGGATTTATCGGCAAATTGGTTAAGTATCGAGGTAAAGCTGCTCATGCCGCAATGGCGCCTTCAGAAGGAATTAATGCTCTGAATGCAGCTATGTTAGGCATAATGGGAGTCAATGCCCAGCGGGAGACTTTCCGTGAACAAGATTACGTGCGGTTTCATCCGATCATTACCCAAGGTGGTGATTTAGTCAACGTAATACCTGAAGATGTACGCATGGAAAGTTATGTTCGTGCTGCCACTATGGAGGCACTGCAAGAAAGCAATGGAAAAATTGACCGTGCCCTGCGTGCTGGCGGGGATGCAGTAGGCGCTGAAGTGTCTATTCAAAGTTTACCCGGTTATTTGCCAATGTACAATAACCAGGATCTGAATCAAGTGTTTAGAGGCAATGCGGAAGTGGTATACGGACAAACACAGGTAATTGAAGGAACCCATGAAGCAGGCAGCACCGATACCGGTGATCTTTCTCATATTATGCCGACGATACATCCTTGGCTTGGCTGTGTATCAGGTGCTCTGCATAGTAAGGAATATGTTGTGGCTGATGTTCATGCGGCTTATATTAAGTCCGCTCAGGCGCTGGCGATGACGATTATTGACCTATTGTATGGCGATGGCGAAGCAGCAGAGAACATATTGCATGATTATAAACCATTGCTGACCAAAGAAAAATATGTGGAATTTTTAAATTCCTTTAATCAAACGGATTAAAAGAGCTATGCACGATTGCAATGGATGGTATAAAAGGATAATGAGAAGGGAATCACTCGCCAATAAGTGATTCCCTTCTCATTATTATATCTGTTATATGATGAGATTAAAAAAGCAGCTTGATAAAAAAAGGGGTCTTCACCAGAAAGTATACTTGATGTTCTGTCATTGCGAGCGGAGCGCGGCAATCTCAAATAGCAAGCTGGGTGGCAGTAGAGATTGCCACGTCGTCTGTCGCCTCCTCGCAATGACAATAGTGTCAAGTGGACATTTTGGTGTTGAGCCAAAAAAAGGAATGCTCCAGAGTTATTTATTACGTTAAAGATGAATTACTTTAGTTTCCGTTTTCATCAATAAACAGCGGCTTTCCATGTTCAAGCTGAAGTAAAGCTTTCTTTTTATCAATACCTCCTGCATAGCCGGTTAAGCTTCCATTGGATCCTATAACTCTGTGGCATGGAATGAGTATGGAAATAGGATTATGCCCAACAGCGCCCCCTACAGCTTGTGCAGACATAGAAGATAGTCCCTGCATAATGGCAAGCTTCTTTGCAATTTCACCGTAAGTAGTAACTTGGCCGGATGGGATTTTTAAAAGGATGTCCCAAACCGCTTTTTGAAAAGGAGTTCCTTGAGGTTCAATCTTAAGGTTGAGCATAGGATGATTACCTGAAAAATACTCCTCTAGCCAAAGCCGCAGTGTCTCGAAAACAGCATAGTTGAACTCCTCAGCCCATGTACCTGTCTTGGATGGATAGTACTTTTGTCCAATAAACCATAAACCGGTTAGCGCTCCATTTTCAGCAGATGCTGTCATCGCGCCTAATGCAGTATCAATTGTGCAAGTATAAATCATAGTACCAGCTCCTTCTTAATGGTGCGTAGATATATCTTCGAAATAGGGGTTGATCTGTTAGGATTGATGCTGTTTGTTCTAATAAAAACATAAATAAATTATAGATTGCTGTTCTTTCTATTTCAAGTATTACTTATTTTGACTTGATGGCAAGTTTCAGGTTAGTATAAGGGTAATAGAAAATTCTGCGCGCTGTTTGTTGAAAAAATTTTGATTGATGGTTAATTACTGGAGTTAAAAGTGAGGTAGTCAATTGTGGAGGCAAGGATTTTATTTGTAGCACCATTTGCGGGTTTAGCAAAGTTGGCGGAGGAAGTGGTAGCCGAGCGGTTTGCTGATTCGTCTCATCTCATTAAAGTAGTCAAGGGAGATCTGCAAGAATGCATTGCAATCGTTAAGCAGGCGGTGGAAGACGGTGTTGAAGTGATTGTCAGCCGTGGCGGTACGGCTAGCTTGATTAAAAAAAATGTAAATATACCGACTGTGCATATCCAGGTTACTGTAATGGATGTGCTGCGTGCATTAAGGCAAAGCACTGAGTATCCTGAAAAAATCGGTATCGCAGGGTTTGAAAATGTGATTTATGGCTGTGAGGATTTAGCAACGCTGCTGGGCATAACTTTTGTGGAAATTGCTTTGAAAAATGAAAATGAGGCTCCGGAAAAAATTGCTGCTGCAGTAGAAAACGGCGTAGAGCTCATCGTTGGTGATGCAATATCAACGAAATTAGCGGCACGTATTGGTGTACAGGGGGCATTGATTCAGTCTGGCAAAGAAGCGATTTATAAAGCCATCAATGAAGCAGCATTAATTGCACATATCCGGCGGGAAGAACAAGAGAAAGCAGAGTTATTAGGCACTGTGATTGATACGTCAGCAGAAGGTATTATTGCAACGGATACCAATGATCGAATTACGATTTTTAATCCTATGGCGGAAAAAATTTTCCAAGTATCTCATTTGGAGGCTATCATGGACGATGGGGACGTCAGAGTGTGCAAAAACGATCAAATTTGAGTATCAATCTTAGCCAATATTGCAGATTTTCAAGAAAAATAGCGGTGTATTCCAAAGGAAGCTCTGAAAACTTCCTAATTGCCGCAATCAATCTGTCAGTTCCTAATATATTGAGCACGCGTTTTAGGTTATACATTAAACAATGCATAACCGCCTCGCCTTTCACTTTTTCAATTCCACGTAACAAGAAGTATGTATATCCAAAAGTACGCTTTATTGTACCAAATGGATGCTCAACTATCATCTGCCGTTGTTTATATAGTTTTATATTATTAACTAGTCGCTCATCCGTACGAGCCATCACTTCGTGATATTCTCCATGTACTATTTTGTCGACCCCGCTTATTTTTTGTGCACTGATCTTTATGTAGACAAGTTTTACATGCTTTACTACGATAGAGTTTTTCTTTTGTGTCATCACTACTTACGTTACAAAGTGCTTCACCTTGAGGGCAAATATAACAATCCTTTTCGGGGGCATACTTGAACTTATCTAAAGTGTAATCTGCATTACCTGTGCTCGAAGGCGGGTTTTGCTTAGAGACAATTGCAATTATGTTGTCTTGTTCGCACTTTTCAAGACATTCTCCATTATAGTAACCTTTATCCGCAAGCACTGTTATATCATTTACACCAAGTTGTTGTTTAGCTTGGGTTGCCATTTCGTAAAGTTGTCCTTGGTCAGCTGGACTATTGGTAATATCAGCAGCAACAATCAGATGATTCTTCGCCTCAACAGCAGTTTGCATGTTGTATGATACTTCAAAGCCCATATTATTAACACCCATAAGTCTTGCATCTTTATCCGTGAAAGAAACTTCGCCGTTCTCGTTCACATGCTGTTTGAGCTTAGTCAGATCATGAATACGCTGAGTTGCATTGGCTAATTTTAGTTGTAGTTCTTCTTTGCTATATGTAACAGTATTATTGCTATCCTTATCATCACTATGTTCTAATAGCTCCAAATAACGCTCGGCAGCTTGTTCAAAATATGCTAACATTTTGGCAATTTTGCCCTTGGTCAGGTTCTTCTTTCGAGCGTTATTTGCCCTGAATTTACTGCCATCTATCGCTACAATCTCTTTGCTATGTAGACCTAGTTCATTGCACAAAAGAGAAAAGTGTTTGAAGATATCTTTGACCAGAGTGATATTATCCTTGCGAAAATCAGCAATAGTACGATAATCTGGTTTTAATTCATTTAACAACCACATAAGTTCTATATTTCTCTTACATTCCGTTTCCAGTTTGCGTGAGGTTCTTATCCCATTGAAATATCCATAAAGATACAATTTAAGCATATCTGCAGGGCTATACGGTTTGCGTCCTGTCATTTTTGTATTTGCATATTTGAAACCCATCTCGTTAAAGTTTATATTATCGGCAAAGATATCTATTACACGCACTGGATTGTCTTCACTTATCATTTCGTCAAGCGACATCGGTAATAGACTTATTTGATTTCTGTTCGTGTTATTGGTAATATATCGTGACATGATACACCTCGAATGCATGAATTTTACATATCTCTATTATATCATTTAACCTTTGATATTCATGCCTTTAGGTGTTATTTTTAGAGCGTTTTAGAGCGATTGTTTTCGCACACTCTGGCGTTCCTTAGTGTCTCAAAGTAGGTGGCCGCCTTTTTTAGGATAGCGTTTTCCTCTTTCAAATCGAGGACTTCTTTGCGTAATTTGCGTAATTTTTCATCGGCATCATGCAGATGGCCACTACCGAGAAGGCATTCTCACCATGCTTGCCAAACTTGCTCATCCATCCGTGCAGGGTGTTGGGGCTTAGGTCTAACTCTCGTGCTACCTCTGCTAAGGGCTTACCGCTTTCTTTAACTCGCTTAACCGCCATTAACTTATATTCTTTGTCAAATGTTTTCATTCTTTGGACACCTCCCGTGTTTACATTATACTACACGTTCTTGGTGTCAATAAAATCGCGGTAAGGTCAAGGATGTTATTTTACATCTTAGAAGCAATAAGAATGGTAAAACCTTTTTCGGTTCCTTCATATTCGACGCTCATGTTTAAGTTGGTGAGATGTTCCTTAAGCCAAGTTATATTAATACGAAGCTTTTTGTAGCTGCTTTTGTGTAAAACCCAATTGCCGAGAGACTTGATGTAGATTAAATCATGGACTATTACATATTCCGGCCGGTATTCCAAAAAGTTGGTCATAATTTTGTTTTCGTCGCTACGTAGAGAATTAAATCGATCGAGCCCTGTCAATTCATGTGTCATGTCCCGGTAGGTAATTACAAATCGACCGCCGTGGTTAAGAATGATCTTAACGCGTTCTAAAAGGGTGACTACAGAATCTAAAGAGTCCAAATGTGTTAAAGTGTCCCCCATGCAGATAATCACTTCGGGAGCATCATAAAAGTAATACTGATTAAAGTTCAGTAAATCTGCTTGGACAGTTTTTATAGTACGGTTCTTGCGATGAGTTTCTAATTCCTTTAGCAATAAGTCGCTAAAATCGATGCTAAGTACCCAGAACCCCATATCAGCTAGAGCGATAGATTGAAATCCGCTACCACATCCTAGATCAATAGCTCGGGCGTTCCCTTGTGGTAGTATTTTATGTTTTTTGAAGAAAGTTATGTTATCTTGCACCTTAGACCTATAATCTCCTAGCATCCATGTGTAGTGTTCAGCCAAGAGGTTTTCGTAGTGCACTTGTACCTGGTTCATAGCTTCACGTCCTATCTTTTGATCTCATTATTTGGAATACAAGGATAGTTAAAAATGTCTTCCACATAGTCAAATTATTTACTAGTGCCTATTATTGTTTTCGTGACATGTTATGGGATAATGTAATTATATGGAATAAGAAAATAATCTCTCGAAGCCAGGGATATTTTCATCAGCAATGAAGTTAAGTTTTAAAGCAATGTTCAAGTGAGAACTGCTGGTCAAAGAAAAGTAACTTTTTCTAAGCGTCAACAATAAAAGTAGATAACAATAGAGCCAAACCTTGACGTAGTGTTATACGTCAAGGTTTGCTCTGTCTACGGAAGGTAATTTTCTGGAATTTCAGGGGTTTGCATAAAGGGTATCCTGGCAAATCCTTCAAGATGAATAATAAATGCATAAGGATTAAAATCATTAGCCGCTGTTTCAATTAAGTAGCTCTATATCCGGTACCATTTGCAGGCGACACCCTAGGAGCTATCACTAAAAAGCCGTTTTTGCAATCCCTATATGGGTTTATGCTAGGTGTTGGAAATCGAACAGTTTCCGTCTTAAGATAATTCATTAGTCATCTTTTGTTTTTTCATACCTATTTTGCTGATTACTGACTTTGGCGGCACTTTCTGTCGAGCAGATACAACCTATGAGTGAAATGCCTCTAAAGAAGGCTTTTTAGTTGGACTGATACTCAGAACTCGAATCGGATACTTCCATATTAAACGGTGTTATATAACTACATGTGCGATTCTACCGGAATAGACTCTACTTCGACGTGCTAATTTATTACCTAATATCTGTTCATCGCCGCAGGTTTGACAATGCTATAATCTCGCCTGTATATTTTTTTATGCGAAAGATTTTGTAATCGTTCTTTTCGCTGTTCCTTTCCCTGGGTTTGTCCGGTAATTATTAGTTTTTTGTTTTAGGTCTGGTCACTTTGCTTACGCTTCATTAAAGACAAATGCCTCTCTTCCAAAAGAGATACCTGCCTAATAAAAGAGACGCTACTTTTTCCGAACTTTACCGAAAAGTTCTCGTATCATGAAGACGGTTGCCCTTGTCCTTTGTCTAGCTCTGCTATACGATTTTCAAAAGTAGCCATCTGATCGGACATAGTTATAAAAAAATTATTTTATTGAATATTATACCAGGAAGCCAACGATAAAGCCAGTATTGGAAATGAACTCCCGGTAAAAAGTCTTTATTTGAATGACAAACTGGATACTTTCATCCATTCTTCCGATACGATAGCAAAGATACCTGACAATCTATTTTTCAATTCTTTTATTTTTTTGTTTCGGACATCCAATTTTTAAGGAAAATTATGATGTTTACTACTTAGAAATCACTTTCAATCCGGATTGACAATGATTTCTAATTTATAGGTGCCTTCGGGCAATATTTAAGTATATATATCAATTAAGCATCTTGCGCTGTAAGCAAAATGTGAGAAAAGAAAAGATAAAAGTCCATCATTAGACCTAAAACCAGAATCTAAAAATGAGAATCTAGATACTGTAAGTCACTCGATAACAGGGTTTAAATCATGTTTTGCAGCAATCTCATTCATTGTGGACTCCTCGTGGAGAACTTTCAATACGACTTTGGTTTTAAATTCTGATGAATAATTATTTCTCTTGTTCATGCTCCCATTATAACTTAATATTATATTTTTGCGCCTCACCTTATGGAACATTATAAATAACCCTTTGTATTCCTTCAGAGGGTAAAAAAAAGCGGGTATCCCAGTACTTTGGAGAGTGGCTGCGATTTTGCGCACGATATGGCCGGGTTTTCCCATACCGATAACAATTACATGAGTGAATGCATCTAAAATTATATTTATAGCTCGTCCAAATGATCGTCAATACGTGTGATTAAAGCTATAATGGCATCCGATTTCATCCGTAAAGTTTGTTTAGCTTTTTTCAATCATTGAATAAAATCGTCTCCTGTGAATGGGGGCTGTCGCATATCAATACAATTATTTTAGTGCGACAGCCCCATTCAATTAGGGCTTGGTTTTATTTCCATAATTTGCTAGAATAAAACCTAGATTGCAAATATTTTATAAATTTTACTTTATATGTAATAACCATAATTTGTCGTTTTGTCTAAAGTAGGTCTTCAAATTAACGTAACCCAATCAAGGAATTAGCAATATGCAACATAGTCAGGTAGAACAAGCTAACTTATTATGGCTAGTGGCGATGGCGTCAAAAATGTTTAATTTTGTTAAATTACTCTGTTTAAGAGGTGGATAATATTGATAAGGTTTGTAGATCGAAGGAACAGTGGGGCTATAAAATGGCAACAATATGGAGACGATTCCCTTCCTTTTTGGATAGCAGATACTGAATTTGCTACTTTGAATACCCTAAGTCAGGCCCTTGTAAAATACTTTAAACAAGGTCATTATGGCTACCAAATAACGATGAAAAATAATTATAAAGAAAATATCTCTTGGTGGTACAAACAGCGTCATTCTTTAAATATACCGGAGAATTGGATTATATATGTACCCACAGTAATGTGCGCTTTAAAATTGGCTTTGGAATCTTTTACTAGTATTGGGGAATCGGTTGTATATCATGTTCCATGCTATCCCAATATTCCTAAAGTTATAAGTGCAGCCAATAGGCGATGTTTAGAGATCGACCTTAAAAAGAACCTTGATGGTAAATACGTTATGGATATTGAGGTTATGAAAGTTCTTTTTGAAAAAGAAAGGCCCAAAATGTATGTTTTTTGTAATCCTCACAACCCTACTGGTCGAGTTTTTGATAAGCAGGAAATTCTTGATTTATTTAATTTGTGTAACAGCTACGGAGTAAAGATTTTCTCTGATGAAATTCATTCCGACATAGTTTTTGGAGATAATAAACATTTCTCCGCTTTAACTATAGAGGGTGCTGACTCATTTGTTGTTGCTAATAGCCCAAATAAACCTTTTAATGTTGCTAATCTACAGAGTAGTTACCTTATTGTACCAGATCCCATACAAAGAAAAAAACTGCAAGCAAGTTTATGTTATGAGCCTGCCAATTATAATTTGTTGCCATTGGTAACTTTATATACAGCACAAGGTATTGATTATTTAAATAAAGAGTTAGAAATTTTAAGCCAAAACCTTTTGTATTTGACAAGCGAAATTGCAACTTTACCTTCTATAGAAATGACCCGTACAGAAGGTACTTTCCTTTGCTGGATAGAAATAAAATCCAATTTTAAAATATCTTTGTTTGATTTTTTTAAGGATAAAGGCAAATTACTTATAAGCGAAGGAAGAACATTTAGCCATAATACATCTAACTTTATCAGATTCAATTTTGCTTGTTCTCCTATTATGCTTTGTGATGGCATAAATAGGCTTAAGAAATGTTTGGAGGAGCAACTATGATCAAAGTTGTCTTTGTTGATTTGGATCATACTCTTCTCAATAATCATGGCGAGTTAAGTTTGAAAAATTTCGAAGCCATAAGAAAGTACAAAAATATTGTCAAAATTATCATAGCAACAGCCCGACCGAGTCGTGACACAAGGTTTCTTTACGATGTTTTAGGTTTAGATACGCCAATTATTAATTATAACGGCGGTTTGGTGCATAACTATTGTACATGTTATTCCACAACATATTTGGACCCTATACGGGTTAAAGAAATTCTTGAAAACCTTCCAACATACGAAAACCTATGGATTGAGAGTGCTAATGGGCCTCTAATGAAAAGATGGGACGATGATACCTTGAAATGGTCTCGTTGTGGCAATGTAGTTCCTAAATTAATTAAAGAAATATCAGAGGTTGATTTTAATTTATTACATAAAATTCTTGTTAGTAGTTCCAGCGACAATAATTTGTTAAACGCTCTTAAAAATCGTTTAAATAAATGGCTTGAAATTCTTCCAGACCGTATAAATAAAGCCTATGGGGCGGAAATCGTTCTGAAAGAGCTTAGATTTTCTTGGGAGGAAAGTATGGCGATTGGAGATGATGAAAATGATATTGAATTGTTATCTTTAGTGAAACTGCCAGTTGCAATGCCAAATGCAATTGGAAAAGTGCGAAAACTTTCGAGTCTTGTGGTACCATCTAATGGTGGAAATGGCGTAGCTGAGGCTTTAGAAATAGTACTTGGAGGGAAAAAATGAACATTATAGTAAAAAACGGAACTGTGTTAACTCATGAGAATGGCTTTATTAAGAGCGATATACTGATCAAAGATGGTGTGATTGCTAAAATTGATGAAATCATTGAAGAAGAGGCTGAAACTGTGGTAGATGCCAGCGATCAGCTAGTTTTACCTGGACTAGTCAACTGTCACAATCACGCTGCAATGTCATTGTTTCGTGGATATTCTGACGATCTTAGATTGATGGATTGGTTAGAAAAAAGAATCTGGCCAATTGAAGACCAGATGAGTGAAGATGATGTGTATTGGTGTACACTTTTAGCAATAACCGAAATGATTAAAACCGGTACTACGACCTTTGCAGATATGTATTTTCATATGGAAGCTGTTGCTAGTGCTGTGTCAACTTCAGGTATAAGAGCATCATTATGCCGAGGTCTCATTCCGCAGGGAAGAAAGCGAAAAGACTTATTGCGGAGTGTCGAAGACTTTACGCAAAAATATCATAAATCATCCGATGGAAGGATTACATGCATGATCGGACCCCATGCCCCATTTACCTGTCCTCCGGACTTCCTTGAAGAAGTTCTTTCGGTTTCTGATCTTCTGAATATTCCGATCCATATTCACTTAGCCGAAACATCGGAAGAAGTTGAGCAAATTTATGCCCAATACAAAAAGTCTCCGACTAGATATTTATATGATCTTAAGGTTTTTGATCGCAAATGTTTACTTGCGCATTCTGTAAATTTATCTAGGGATGACGTCCATCTTATGATTGGGAAGGATGTGTCAATTTCGCATAATCCCGTTAGCAACATGAAACTTGGCTGTGGCGTGGCACCTATTCCGCTTATGCTCAAACTAGGAATAAACGTAGCCTTAGGAACAGATGGTTTGGGCAGTGCATCAACTTTAGATATGTTTGAGGAAATTAAGGCTGTAGCTTGGATGCAGAAAAACCATCATGGAGATCCTACAATACTTGAAGCGCCCACACTAATGAAAATGGCTACGTCTAATGGTGCACAAGCTTTAGGAATTACAGATGTTGGAGAAATAAAAATCGGAAATAAAGCAGATATCATCATCGTGACAAAACATACTCCACGGCTTCACCCCTTACGCAAAGATAACATACTTGCTTCTCTGTGTTATTCAGTAAATGGCGCAGATGTAACCACGTCTATAGTAAATGGAAACGTATTAATGAAAGATAGAAAAATTCTGACCTATGACGAACTTGAAGTATATAAAAAAGTACAGGAGATATCAAATAAACTTTTGGGAGGAATCGTTTAATATGTCTTCTCTCCTATCATCTACAATTAAGAATCCTTCCTTTTGGGAATCTGGTTTTAAAAAGATTGAATGGATGAGCCAACGCATGCCAATTTTACGTTCTATTAATGAGCGGTATTCTTACGAGAAACCTTTTGCCGGGAAAACAATCGCTATGTGTATTCATCTTGAGGCAAAAACAGCTTATATGGCATTGGTTTTACAAAATGGAGGGGCAAATATTTCTATTACTGGATGTAATTTATTAACTACTCAAGACGATTGTGCAGCCGCTTTGGTTCATAAAGGAATTTCAGTACATTCTTGGCGTGGAGCTACTCCAGAAGAGTATAAACAACAGCTTCTACGAGTATTGGATTCGAACCCTGATCAAATTTTAGACGATGGAGCTGATCTCACAGCGACTCTTTATGCTCTTCGTCCAGAGCTTGCCCCTAAACTTATTGGGATTTCCGAAGAGACTACATGTGGAATAGTTAGATTCCGGGCTATGGAAGCCCAAGGAGTTTTAAAACATCCAGTTATAGCGGTTAATAACGCAAAAATGAAGCAAATGTTTGATAATAGGTATGGCACTGGGCAATCTGCAATGGAAGCTATAATGCATACTACTAATCAAACTGTATGTGGCAAAAACTTCGTCGTTATTGGTTATGGATGGTGCGGAAAAGGAGTGGCAATGAGAGCAAAAGGAATGGGAGCAAAAGTTATTGTATGTGAAGTAGACCCCATCCCTGCGAACGAAGCAATAATGGATGGTTTTGAAGTCATGCCGTTGTCTGCGGCGGCTCCTAGGGGAGACTTCTTTGTTACAGTAACTGGATGTAACAACGTAATTAGAACCTCTCATTTCCTTCAAATGAAAGATGGTGCGATTTTAGCTAATGCAGGGCATTTTGACGTTGAAATAAATAAAAATGACTTAATATCAATTTCTTGTGAACCACCAAGGCTTGTGAGAGACAATACGCAAGAATATGTTTTGAATAATGGTCGTAAACTTTATCTTCTGGGAGAAGGAAGGCTTGTCAACCTCGTCGCTAGTGATGGACATCCTGTTGAAATTATTGATCTTTCATTTTCTCTACAATGCCTAGCTCAAGAATATTTACTTCATAATGGAAAAAATCTTCCCCCTAAGCTTTTAGAACTACCGAAAGAGATTGATGAAAAAGTGGCTCAATTACGTCTTGATAGTATTGGCGTAAAAATTGACAAGCTAACTTCCGATCAAATTGAATATTTGAATAGTTGGAACTGATTTTTTTATTTTATATAAATTAAGGGGTGATTATTTTGAAACTAGTATTTGCTGGAAAATCTAAGGTCATACATCAAAATGGTGATGATTATATTATGAGGTTTTTAGACAATGTAACTGCACAAGGAGGAAATAAAACGGCAAGAGTTTTTGGAACGGGAATTGTAAGAGCTGCAATTTCGGAAAAAATCTTCCATGTTCTAGAAGACAATGGAATTGCCACTCACTTAATCAGTCGGGTAGAGCCTGATGCTTTCAAAATTCATAAACTTGAAATGTTTAAACTTGAGGTTATTCCTCGAAATTACGCTGCAGGTTCTGCATGCATTAGGTTTCCGTTTGTGCGAGGACAAAAATTTGATCCAGCCGTCATCAAAATTGATATGAAATATGGAGATGACCCGATGTTGAATACGGATTACATGCTAGCTCTAGGTTTAGCATCCAAAGAAGAAATCACAGAAATTTATGAATTAGCACATCGAGTCAATGACGTACTCAAAACGTTCTTTGAACAAAAGGGACTTACGCTTGTCGATTACAAATTCGAGGTTGGGAAAAAAGCAAATGACCAGATTGTTATTGGCGATGAAATTTCGTGTGACGGGATGAGAGTGTGGGATAATTTATCTAATAAATCTCTTGATAAAGATGTTTTTCGTTACGATTGGGGAAATCTTTTGGATTCTTATATTGAACTTTGTAATAGATTGCTCGCGCCTGTCGAATTAAAAAAAGAAGATTTAATTAACGTTAAACATGATTAAGAATGCCGTACAAATGAACGAGCATGCATATTTTCTGGAAGCTGAGCGAGCGCCAGTATTGACAGTTTCTCCAAATCAAATTGTGAAAATCCCCATTGTTAATGCGTTTGGGCGTGAATTTCAATCACCTGCCGATTTTTATATGTATAAAAAATCACAACAAAAGCACCATCCTTTATTTGGACCTATTTTTATTGAAGGCTGCAAAGCAGGAAGTACAGTACGAGTTGCAATTCATAAAATTCAACCTCACAAGAATTCATACAATGCAAACTCTCTTTCAACGGGCGTCCTTAAGGGGCACGAATATGAACGTCGCTTCGATATTCTTTCAACACTACAGCCCCAATTAGATGGATATAACTTAAAAACCAGACCATCTCTGGGTGTAATTGGAGCAGCAACTTGCGAACGTACAAGATCAGGGAGATGTGGGAAAACGGGTGGTAACCTTGATATCAATCTTTTAGTTGAAGGAGCAGAGGTTTTCCTACCGGTTGAGTTCGACGGAGGACTAGTATATGTTGGAGATGCGCATCTTTATCAAGGCGCTGGAGAAATCAACGGAATAGCCTTAGAAACGTCTGCTTCAATCAGCATCTCATTCTCTACGAGCAATATAAGTATAGATTTTCCTATTATCAAAAAAGAGAACCAACTCGCAATTGTAGGATATGGTACTGATGTTAATTTAGCTATTCAGTCTTCAGTACTAAATTCAATCCAGTTACTTCGTTTGTCTAACCCTTCATTATCTTTTTCTGCCGCATATCAGATCGTGGGTGTAATGGGCGAAATATGCTTGGGACATATAACTGGTGCCGTTTGCACCGCGGCAACTGTAATTCCAACAAGGTTTATTAAAGGAGATGATGGAGATTTCTTCATTTGTTGAAGTAATTCGTTGCCCAGTATCTTCTACTGAAGATGAAATATTTTATCGTCTTCAAGATTGTTTGAACGAACATGAACCATTTTTGCGACAAATTAGAAACGCTAACAATATTCTCATCAAGGTTAACCTAATGAGCTTCCTTTATACTGCTCGAGATGAACGAAATAAGCTATATAAAGGCCGCCCTATTGCTAGTACTGATCCTATGGTTGTTGCTGGACTAATCCGTCTATTGCGTTTCTATAATCCTTCCGTAGATATCAATATTATTGAGGGTGTTGATCTTGATCTTCAATCTGGGGAAAAGGAAGATGATATTTGGAAGAATTCCGGTTATGATTTAATCTCAAGGAAATATGACGTGGGGCTTCTTAATACTAATACTCTTCCTGTGGTGGAAGTTTCCTCGGGGGATATGCATTCTAGGTATTGGATTCCCAAAATTGTTTTAGAAACAGATATGTTAATTTCTGCTGCAAAACTTAAAATACATGGAACAGCCGGTATTACTCTAAGTATTAAAAATATGTTCGGCTTATTGCCTAGTCCTTATTATGGGGACGGTGACAGGGGGGGCTTCATTCTAATCCAATTCGTTTATTACGTACAATAATCGATGTTGCCAAAATAGCTACCCCTCATTTGTCAATTATTGATGGAATTGTTTCTTGCAACTATAATTTTATAGGGGAACCTATTTGCCCTGAAACTTTATTAGTGGGCAATGAACCTTTGGAAGTCGATAAAGTTTCTATGGATTACATGGGGCTTGATTGTTACGCGAAGTTTCCCGAGACGCCGTTTGAATCTTGTGAAAATTACTTAACTGCTTTTTCTAAAGGCCAAGAGCAAAAAAATACTATAGTCAAACGAAGCTTTCCTGCTCCTGCATATAAATACACTTTAAACAGAATGCGTCCTTACACCCCCGAAATGGTTAAGGAGTGGGTATCAGAAGTCACTGCAGGCGTGAAGTATTGTTTAAAACATCGCAATGAACTTGTGAAAGAGTATGGATTAGGATGGCTATATGTAAACAGATTTGGCCCTCAATGGTATGCGGCAACCTATCGTGAATGTTTGCACCTTGTACGCTTAGCTCATCGTGAAAAAAAATGGGGTTTCGATTGGCTAATCACCTCCGAAAAAAGTGAAATTGAAAATTTAAATAATTACCTTGAGGTATTAAGCAGTGGAGTTTATGGAAACTTTGAGTTCTGAGTATTATATCGCTGCAATGGAAGTTGTTACCCCATACGGTTATGGAATGCAACCATTATTTGAAGGCGTTTTCAGTGGAATCCCTTGTTTCCGTACTCTTACTTCGCAAGAGCAAACAGATTTATTCGGGCTTAAAGTTGCGGGAGTTATTGAATTAGTCACTAGAGATAAAATAAATCAGTATGGCAACAAGTCACTTCAGGACTAGCTGGTGCCTATAAGTTGCTGAACAGATTATTGAAAATTCCCATATTAACATTTCGGATGTTCAAAATTCTCGTACCAGTGTATTTATTGGAACTACATTCGGATCACTTTCTTGTTGGGAAATGGAATTTCTAAATCTTGATTTAGCTAACAGTTGTCCTGCAATAAGAAACTTAATCATTCTTTTTCCGTTGCTATAAATTCTAAGTTGGGTTTTTCAGGACCATCACATACCATCTCAAATTCATGTACTTCTGGTATTGATGCTTTGTCGATAGCCATTACGTTGCTCAATAAGGGATTAATTAGAGCAATTATTATAGGAGTTGACGACCCTGTTTATTTAACACTCCTGGGATTACCTGCTAAAATGTCGTTCTTATCTCGCGGAATTAGTGAACTAAGCGGAATTCCTTTCGACAATGCTTCATCGGGTATGATTTTGTTCAAAGCATGCCCAGGCATACTGGTAGAAAAAACCAACCGGGAAGACTCTGCAAGAATTGTTGGAATTAATTCTTTGAATGATGCATACGATTTATACTCTCTTGAAAGAACTGGTACTAGGCTCAAGCAAGTAATGCAGTCAGTTTTGACGAGTTACCTGGATGTAATAAGTTCGCCTGCATTAGGTATACCCGCTGCTGATGCAATGGAAGCTTCAGCTATTCGCGCGTACTTGAATGGATTATCTGTTCCCATTTTTTCCATTAAGTCCAGTA
This sequence comes from Pelosinus fermentans DSM 17108, assembly GCF_000271485.2. Lineage (NCBI taxonomy): Bacteria > Bacillati > Bacillota > Negativicutes > Selenomonadales > Sporomusaceae > Pelosinus > Pelosinus fermentans. The sequence continues at coordinate 4,666,478 of NZ_AKVN02000001.1, read as the reverse complement.
CCGGTCATTCTTTTGGGTCGTCCACTATTCTTCAAAATCTCGTGTCAATTAGAAATGCTTCAATCTCAAGAAATATCACCAACGATAAGAATACGGTAAGAGCCCCGAGAATTGGGTTCCCAAACAAAAACTTAATTTAAATGTCAGAAGCGCCTTAATAATCAATCACGGCGTTGGGGGTAACTCATCTGCTGTAGCGATTACTAGATAGGAGGTCTTTCATTTGAAAATTGCGTTACCTAAGGGACGTTTAATGCGAGAAAGCGTCGAATATTTGGCTCAGCGCGGACTCTGCGGAAAAGAAATTTTTTCTCAAGGACGATCTATGATTTGGCATAATCAACAAAAAAACCTTACTTTTGTTCAAGTAAAACCCAAGGACATTATGACTTATATTAGTCGTAAGTATGTGGATGCAGGAATATTAGGTAAGGATTTAATATGCGATTCATGGGATTCGCCACCGCTAATGCATAATTTGGGGTTTGGAAATTGCTCGATGGTTCTCGGAGGTAAGATAGGTGGCAAAAGCTCTCATAGTAAAGAATCTTTCGTTGTTGCTACAGAACACCCAATCGTTGCAAAAAAGTACTTTGATAGTATGGATATAAAAAAGTATCAAATCCTAGAGCTTCACGGTTCTGTTGAGGCAGCCGTTGTTCTAGGAGTCGCAGATTGCTTTATCGACATTGTTGAAACGGGTACCACACTCAAGGCGAATGGGCTCTGTGCATATCGTACCCTTTTTGAATCGACTGCGCACTTAATTTTATCCGAGGCAGCTATAAAAAATAGCAAAATTCAGGAAGAGATTAATCAATTTTTTTTTGGAGGCTTGTTAAATGTCATATGACGAGAGACAGATTCGGTATGTTCTCAACAAAATATTTGAAGATCAATTTCATCGATCATTTGATGACAAATTGTTTGATATTGGCCTCGATGAATTGCGCCCTTGACTCTCTCAAAAAGGTTGAAATCGCCATGAAGCGGAAGACCTTGTGCTCCGACAAATACAATTTCAGGATATCTTTTCACCGAAACATCTGGATGCGGGATGGAGGAAAGATGAGTATCCTCATCTTTCCGATGTAGGCCAATCGGTCACATCACTTCAAACTGCAAGAAGGAAGCAAAGGGACGTTCTGAAACCACTGAAAAAGTCAATAAATAAACCAACATCCCTCTATTATGGTAAAATATAACTGTAGATATTTGCCGGAATGGAGGGATTTGCTTTGCTTAGACATGTGCCTCACCAATTAAGTATATATAGCGTGCTATATGACAAAATTCCCAATGACCATATTCTGAAGACTATTGCAGCCAATGTTGATTTTAGTTTCATTAACGATTTACTGAAAGATTCATACTGTAAGCACCTGGGGCGGCCTGCTAAAGAGCCGGAAATGCTAGCAAAGTTACTTATTTTGCAATATCTATATAACTTATCAGATGTTAAAGTCATTGAAGAAGCTAAACTTAGCCTATATGTGGTTTTTGGGACTAAATCCCGAAGATGATTTGCCAGAAGCCAGTCTACTTACCAAGTTTAGGAGACATAGATTAAAAGAAACAAGTGTGGATGATATTATTCAGGAAGTAGTCCGCCAGTGTATAGAAAAAGGTATTATTAAGGGGACAGGACTGAGCATGGACGCCACTCACACCAATGCCAATACAATAAAAAAGGTACCAGAAAGAATCATGAAGCATCTAGCCAGAAGAATCATAAAAGCTATTGAGGAAGAAAACGGAGAAATCCCATCTGAGCTAATTGGCGAAGTTCCTAACTACAAGCTCATAGAGGACCACAACGAAGCGAAGCAGATTATGAAGACATATTTAGAAACCATAATCAGTAAAGCTGAAAACCATGTAGATCTCTCCATTCTGCCCAGCAGCCAAAAAGCTGTTAACGAAGCAAAGGAAGTATTACAAGATCCTAAATTTATCGCACAAAAAGGAATCCGGTCACTTGTAGATAAAGATGCTCGTGTGGGATACAAATCTCAAACAGACAGTTTTTACGGATATAAAGTAGAATTTGCAATGATCCCAGAAGCGAGGATTATTACCGCAGTAACAGTTGATAACGGTGCCTATGTAGATGGTAGCAAATTTGATGAACTCTATCAGCGAAGTAAAGCATGCGGATTGACCATACAAGAGGTGTATGGAGATAAAGCTTATTTTCGAAAACCAATTTTAGATACCCTACAAACAGACTCAGTTGAAGCTATCATTCCAGTAAATTCTTGCGTCTACAAAATAGACGAAAGCAGATTTACTTACAATAAAGACAGTGATCAATGGTTTTGTGAGATGGGTAATAACACCTATAAAAAAGTGTATCAAAAATACAAAGATAGAAGTAATATTTATAAATATCATTTTGATAAATCACAGTGTATTCAGTGCCCCAAACTACTCGAATGTGCTGGCAAAAACGTTAAGAAAAAAATACTAGGCGTCGGTGAACATAATGCTCAATATTATGAATATAGTCAATTTACTAAGACTACTCAGTTCAAGCTTAAGTACAAAAAACGAGCCAGTCATGAGTGGAAAAACGGGGAAATGAAGCGTTTCCACGGATTAGATCGTGCCCGAGGGTACGGTCTAAAAAGCATGTCAATGCAAGCCAAATTAACGGCCTTAGCCGTAAATCTTAAAAGGATAGCAGCACTACTATCCTTTTGTGACCATGTATTTTGGAAGCAAATAGCCAATTTTATAGCATACATATCACAGATTGGCTCCGCTATTTATGCAGATAAGCTAAAAAAACATGGATATATCAGTGGTTTCGGACGTTCTTTTTTGCTTCCTTCTTGCAGAAAATGATATGATAAAGCAAAAGCAGGAGAAAAGAGTTACAAGGGACGGGGTTATTGACAACAATGTAACTACGCAATAAGATAAAGCTGGTGGTGAAATAATGCCAAGAACAGCAAGAAAGAAAAGTAAAAGTGGAATTTATCATATAATTATGCTAAGAATAAACTGGCAGACCATTTTGGAAGACGAAGAAGATCGTGCCCAATTCCTTGAAGCACTGCAGCGATACAACTTCTATTTTTCTTCCGATCAACAAAGGACTTCTTCTTTATTGCTAAAAAAGAGGCGCGTTGCAAAACAGTTTTTTAATAAACGTTTTGCGATACGCCCTTTTTTTATTGTGTAAATGAGTGCCATTTGCTGTGTATGTGATATTCGTTTATATAAATCGAAGGCTGGTAGAATGAATCTAATCTCACAGCCTTTAATTCTCTGATCAGTATTAGACAGTATTAAGATGCTTATATACGATCCTATTTTTTTAATCGTAACATGAGGTCAAATTCTAAAGTATGAAGATGTTCTAAAATAGCGTCTGGGTTTCAAGCTGAAGTAAAGCTTTCTTTTTATCAATGCCTCCCGCATATCCGGTCAGGCTTTTGTTTGATCCGATGACTCTATGGCATGGAATGAGTATGGAAATAGGATTATGCCCAACAGCGTCCCCTACAGCTTGTGCAGACATAGAAGATAGTCCCTGCATAATGGCAAGCTTCTTTGCAATTTCACCGTAAGTAGTAACTTGGCCGAAGGGGATTTTTAAAAGGATCTCCCAAACCACTTTTTGAAAAGGAGTTCCTTGAGGTTCAATCTTAAGGTTGAGCATAGGATGATTACCTGAAAAATACTCCTCTAGCCAAAGCCGCAGTGTCTCGAAAACAGCATAGTTGAACTCCTCAGCCCATGTACCTGTCTTGGATGGATAGTACTTTTGTCCAATAAACCATAAACCGGTTAGCGCTCCATTTTCAGCAGATGCTGTCATCGCGCCTAATGCAGTATCAATTGTGCAAGTATAAATCATAGTACCAGCTCCTTCTTAATGGTGCGTAGATATACCTTCGAAATGGGGGGGGTGACCTGTTGGGATTGATTCTGTTTGTTGCGGTAAAAACATAAATAAAAATTATAGATTGCTATTCTTCCTATTTCAAGTATTACTTATTTTGACTTGATGGCAAGTTTCAGGTTAGTATAAGGGTAATAGAAAATTCTGCGCGCTGTTTGTTGAAAAAATTTTGATTGATGGTTAATTACTGGAGTTAAAAGTGAGGTAGTCAATTGTGGAGGCAAGGATTTTATTTGTAGCACCATTTGCGGGTTTAGCAAAGTTGGCGGAGGAAGTGGTAGCCGAGCGGTTTGCTGATTCGTCCCATCTCATTAAAGTTGTCAAAGGAGATCTGCAAGAATGCATTGCAATCGTTAAGCAGGCAGTGGAAGACGGTGTTGAAGTGATTGTCAGCCGTGGCGGTACGGCTAGCTTGATTAAAAAAAATGTAAATATACCTACTGTGCATATCCAGGTTACTGTAATGGATGTGCTGCGTGCATTAAGGCAAAGTACTGAGTATCCTGAAAAAATCGGTATCGCAGGGTTTGAAAATGTGATTTATGGCTGTGAGGATTTAGCAACGCTGCTGGGTATTACTTTTGTGGAAATTGCTTTGAAAAATGAAAATGAGGCTCAGGAAAAAATTGCTGCTGCAGTAGAAAACGGCGTAGAGCTCATCGTTGGTGATGCAATATCAACGAAATTAGCGGCACGTATTGGTGTACAGGGAGCATTGATTCAGTCTGGCAAAGAAGCGATTTATAAAGCCATTAATGAAGCTGCATTAATCGCACATATCCGGCGTGAAGAACAAGAAAAAGCAGAGTTATTAGGTACTGTGATTGATACGTCAGCAGAAGGTATTATTGCAACGGATACCAATGAGCGAATTACGATTTTTAACCCTATGGCAGAAAAAATTTTCCAGGTATCCCATTTGGAAGCCATCGGTAATCAGCTGCAAACCGTCATTCCCCAACTTTCGCTGGCTGGAAACGATGATTCCAGTGAGAAAATTGCTGATGTACAACGCATTGGTGATAAGACATTGACGATTAAATATAATCAAATCAAGGTGAAAGGTGAAATCATTGGCAGCATTTATAATTTCCAAAATGTATCACAATTGCAGCAATTAGAACAGAATGTCCGTAAAAAACTACATGCCAAAGGCCTGGTCGCCCGAATAAAAATGGCTGATATTGTTGGATCATCACCAGTTTGTAATGCATTAAAACGCAAGGCCACGAAATATGCATTGACGCAATCAACCATTTTAATTACCGGAGAGTCTGGTACAGGTAAGGAAATGCTGGTGCAAAGTATCCACAATGTGAGTACCCGGGCTGATGGTCCTTTTGTGGCTGTAAATTGTGCAGCATTGCCAGAAAATTTACTGGAAAGCGAATTGTTTGGTTATGCGGAAGGTGCCTTTACCGGAGCGAAAAAAGGTGGCCGGCAAGGATTATTTGAACTGGCTCATGGCGGAACCCTTTTCTTAGATGAAATTGGTGAAATGCCTTTAACCCTCCAATCAAGATTACTGCGTGTATTACAGGAAAAAGCAGTCATGCATTTAGGGGGCGATACCGTTATTCCGGTAGATGTGCGTATTGTTGCTGCAACTAATCAAAATTTAGCAAAATTAATTGAAGAAAAGAATTTTCGGCAAGATCTTTATTACCGGCTTAATATACTGCGTATTCATATGCCGACGCTGCATGAAAGAATAGAAGATATCCCGCTGCTCGCAAAAGAAATGATCAAAAAAATGAAACATATCAATGGGAAGGTTACGGGGATTCATTTAGAAGCCAGGGAATATTTGAAACAGCGCAGCTGGCCGGGAAATATTAGACAACTGGCAAATACGATAGAGCGAGCTATGCTCTTAAGCAGCGGACCAATTATTAGCAAACAGGATATGATTGAAGCCTATGATGAAGAAGGTGAATCAGTAGGAGAAGGAAGCCGCGAAAAAGGCGAGATGAAAGATAGTTTGGCTTTAGTGGAACATGAGATCTTACTGCGTGTGCTGAGGGAAGAGGAATATAATTATAACCGGGCAGCAGCCAGGCTTGGGATTCATCGAACTACCTTATGGCGAAAATTAAATGCCAAAGCAGCAAAAAGATAATGCGTGCATATTGCACTAAATACGTTGCAAAAATGCAACGTATTTTTTATGTTGCAGAAATAAATCCAGTATTATCAAGGAAAATCATGTTGGCACGAAGTTTGCAATACATAGCAGTGAGGTGCAGTAGAGAGAAGGTGATAGAGATGATAAAACTAGCGGTTATTGCAGATGACATAACAGGTGCAAATGATACAGCAGTACAATTTTCTAAACGTAATATAAGCAGTTGTGTAAGAATTGATTTTGATCAGGAAAAAATACTGAAAGAAACTGCTGATGTGATTGTTATAGATACTGATAGCAGAGATATTGCACCAGCGGCGGCTTATGACCGGGTGAGATCAGTTTGCGAAGTTTTGCAGGATAGCGGTGTAAAAAACATCTACAAAAAAGTTGATTCCACCCTGAGGGGAAATCTGGGTGCTGAAATAGAAGCGACGGCAGCAGTCTTTCAACCAGAGATCGTTGTGATTGCCCCCGCGTTCCCCAGTAATAAACGTATAACTGTAGGCGGATATCATTTGTTAGACCAGATTCCAATCGAATTAACTGAAATTGCTCATGCGCCGAAGAGTCCGGTAGATGAATCGCGGATTGTGGAATTATTACATAAACAAACGGAAAGTAAGATTGGCTTAATTTCACTCCATGTGGTCATGAAGGGATTAGACGCAGTAAAGCAAGCCATTAAGCAATGTCTGGAATGTGGTGAGAAATGGATCGTTTTTGATGCAGTATTGGATGAACATTTAGAGCGTATTGTCAAAGCAGCGGAAGATTATCATAAGGTTTTATGGGTAGGTTCGGCAGGCTTGGCAGAACAATTATCAGATTTTTATCAATGGTCCGCTGAACAAAAAAATATAGGGATTGCAGCAAAAGGACCTGTGCTGGTGATTGCCGGCAGTGTGAGTAAGGTCACTCAAGCGCAGATTAGTACAGCACTGAATTTACCGAATATTGAACTAGTAAAAATGAATGTAGCCAATCTTATCCAGAATAAAGAACTAGAAATAAGGCAATGCACAATACAAGCGAAAAAACAATTGGGTCAGGGTAAAGACATCGTAATTGCCAGCGCAGTTGATGACGGTGATGTTTTTGCCGCGGTAGCAGCGGGAAAAAATTGTGGACTTAGCAGCACTGAAGTGAGTGAACAAACGGCGGTTGCTTTAGGTGATATTGCCATACAGTTAACCGATTATCAATTGGCTGGGATGGTTCTTACTGGCGGTGATACAGCCATCCATGTTTGCCGTTCCTTGGGGGCTGAGGCTATTGAAATACTGGAGGAAGTTGCTGTTGGTATTCCTCTGGGGCGATTGGTCGGCGGTTGTTGCAATGGATTACAGGTGGTTACAAAAGCGGGGGCCTTTGGCCTGGACGATGCATTTGTTCTATCCATACAGGCAATGCGAAAAGTGATGGATTTGAAAACGAGCTGAGTTCTTAGGTAAATATACAAGATAGGAGGAATAACAGATGAAACCGATATTAGGAATTACCATGGGTGATGCAGCGGGAATTGGTCCGGAGATTATTGTCAAAGCATTGGCTGCAAAAGAAATATATGAGATTGCAAGACCCGTAGTTTTTGGCGATAAAAAAATAATGGAACGTGCCATCGGGATTGTCGGTGCTGATGTAACATGTCAGTCTGTCCAAGATGTAGCACTAGCTGGCAGAACTTACGGAATAATTGACGTTGTTGATTTAGATAATTTACCCTTGGATCTGCCTTTTGCACAAGTTGATGGAAGAGCTGGTAAAGCAGCCTATGAATATATTGAAAAAGCGGTTGTCTATGCACTGAAAGCCCAAATCCATGCAATCGTTACTGCTCCTTTAAATAAAGAGGCTTTAAATCTTGGCGGCTGTCATTATCCCGGGCATACAGAAATACTGGGGGCTTTATCCGGACAAAAAGATTATTCCATGATGCTGGTTGGCGGCGCGCTTAAAGTCATACATGTGACAACTCATGTACCCCTTAGAAAAGCTTGTGATCTTGTCAAAAAGGATCGTGTGCTGCGTGTCATTCGGTTAGCAGATGATACATTGAAAATGATGGGCATTGAAAAGCCGCGGATTGCTGTAGCCGGACTAAACCCTCATTCTGGTGAACATGGCTTGTTTGGTACAGAAGATGAACTGGAAATTGCACCAGCTGTTGATGCGGCAAAAGAAATGGGAATGGATGTTACCGGACCGGTACCGCCAGACACTGTATTTTATCAGGCGGCAATTAGGGAGCGATTTGATATTGTTGTAGTTATGTATCACGATCAAGGGCATATTCCCATTAAAGTGCTGGGTTTTGAAACAGGAGTGAATGTTACGGTCGGGTTGCCATTCATCAGAACCTCTGTTGACCATGGTACTGCATTTGATATTGCAGGCAAAGGGATTGCAGATGGAAAAAGTATGACTGAGTCATTATTACTGGGTGCTAAGATGGCAAAAGTAAAATTTGCCCATCTTTAAAATAGATCAAATACTATAAAAATTCAAACTGAAAGGATGATTATTATGTTTAAGCCACAAGGTATTATTACTCCTATTTTGACTCCGTTAACAGCAGAGGAAAAGTTCAATGAAAAGGAACTGCGCAGCCAAATTAATCGCTTAATTGACGCAGGAATTAGCGGTATCTTTGCTCTAGGGACAAATGGCGAATTTTATGCATTCTCAAAAGAAGAAAAAATCGAAATCATTAAGGTTACGGTTGATGAAGTAAAAGGCCGGGTACCTGTATATGTGGGTACTGGTTGTATTACAACACAGGAAACAATTGAGCTCTCAAAAATTGCTAAAGAGTTAGGGGCTGATGTATTATCGATTATTTCTCCATACTTTGCCGGTATTTCCCAAGATGACTTATATCGTCATTTCAGCAGTGTAGCGGAAGCTGTTGATCTGCCAATCCTGCTTTATAACATTCCGGCAAGAACAGGCAATAATATCGATTACACCACTGTAAAAAAATTGGCAAAATACGAAAACATTATTGGTATCAAAGACAGCAGTGGTAATTTTGACAATACGTTAAAATACATTGAAAATACCGACCCGCGCTTAAGTGTATTAGCTGGCAGTGATTCTTTGATTCTATGGACATTATTGGCGGGCGGTACAGGGGCGATTTCCGGTTGTTCGAATGTATTTCCTGAATTAATGGTGAGCATCTATCAATTATGGTCACAAGGTAAAATTGCAGAGGCAAATGAAGCACAAAAGAAAATCAGACCATTTCGTAATGTGATGCAAATGGGCAATCCAAATTCTGTTGTTAAACGTGCAGTCAACTTACTGGGTTACCCAGTTGGTCCAGGCCGGGAACCTTCAAATTGCAATAAACCTGAAATTGACGCAGCATTACTGAAAGTTTTTGAATTGTACAAATAGTAGGCAAAAGCTGATCTGCAGTTTTTAAATATAAGAGTGACAACATAGAGTGAATGGGCTGTCCAGATGATAGGATACAATATTGACTCTATGTTTACCTCTTGAATTTCTAACAAGGAGTGCTAAAAATGAAAAAAGTTGTTATATCCCATAGATTACACGATGATGGAATGGCTGTTTTAGAAAAAGCAAACGTAAAGGTTGCCATAACAAACAATGGTGATCCAAAGGCCATGCTGCCTGAATTGCTTGATGCGGAAGGTCTTATCATACGTATTGGCTCCATTGACAGGGAAACAATGCTGGCTGCAAAAAAATTAAAAGTTATCGGACGTCCTGGTGTTGGTGTTGACGATGTGGATGTAGAAGCTGCAACGGAATTTGGTATTCCTGTAGTCATTGCTCCTGGCGCTAATACTCGTTCGGTAGCCGAACATGCTTTTGCCTTTATGTTTGCTGCGGCAAAGGATATGGTGCATAGCGATAGAGAGCTTCGTAAAGGTAATTTTAATATACGAAGCAGTTATAAAGCTTTTGAGATATATGGCAAAACATTAGGTTTGGTTGGTTATGGTCATATTGGCAGTGTTCTTGCGAAGATGGCGTCTGGTGTTGGAATGAAAGTTGTTGTGTATGATCCATTTGTTGCACCGGAAGCAATCACTGAACAAGGATATCAACATGAAACAGAATTGAATGCGGTTTTAAAAATAAGCGATGTGGTTTCTTTACATGTTCCTTTGACACCTAAAACCAAAAATCTCATTGGTGCAGCTGAGTTAGAATTAATGAAGTCAAATGCCATTTTAATTAATTGCTCCCGGGGCGGTATTATTGATGAAGCTGCTTTGGCAAAAGCGTTAGAAGAGAATCAAATACATAGCGCAGCCACGGATGTCTTTGAGAATGAACCGGTGACTGTTGATGAACCTTTATTTAAGTATGACAATATTATCGTATCTCCCCATATGGCAGGACAAACCAAAGAGGCAGCATCAGGTGTAGCAACCATGGCAGCAGAAGGCGTGATTGCAGTAATCAATGGTGAACGCTGGAAGAACGTATGCAATCCAAAGGCCTATGAACACCCGCGGTGGAATCAATAATGTTCACTAAAATAGGACTTTTTTGAAATAACTGAAACTTGAAATATTTTAAATGATGGGAGAATTATCATGAGTATCTATTCGTTGCTGAATATTGGAAAAATCGTTGCTGGTGCAGGCAGTATTGAACAAATCGCAACTATCGCAGCTGATTATGAAGCTAAAAATGTAGTGATTATCACTGACCAAGGTGTTTGGGGTTCTGGTTTAGTAGATAATCCTAAGGCCTTACTTGAAGGAGCAGGCGTAAATGTCCATGTAATCAATGATACGCCGCCTGAACCAACGGTAGATCAGGTAAATGCAATATTCCAAGCGGCAAAAGAATTTGAATGCCAAATGATTATCGGCATTGGCGGCGGCAGTTCCATGGATACAGCAAAAATCGTTTCTTTGTTACTTACAAACAGTGTAAATTTACGTGAATTGGTAAAAGGAAAAGCGCAGATAAAACGCCGCGGCGTACCAACACTTATGATTCCGACAACGGCAGGTACCGGTTCTGAAGCAACGCCAAACGCCATCGTTTTAGTGCCGGAAGAGGAATTGAAAGTTGGCATCGTCAGCGAAAAGATGGTACCGGATTGTGTTATTTTAGACCCCAATTTGACGATTAATTTACCGAAACATATTACAGCTAATACAGGAATGGATGCGTTATGTCATGCCATTGAATGCTATATTTCAAAAAAAGCAAATCCCTTCAGTGACACTTTTGCATTAAAAGCAATTACTTTGATTTCTCGCAGTATTCGCATTGCATATCACGATGGACATAATGTAGCAGCCCGTGAAGATATGCTGCTAGGTGCGATGTTTGGCGGTATTTCAATTGCAACCTCTAGTACTACTGCAGTACATGCGTTGTCTTATCCGCTGGGAGGAAAATATCATATTCCCCATGGTTTATCCAATGCAATTCTGTTACCGGATGTAATGAAGTTTAACTTGGACGTTTGCGAAGAGAAATTTAAAGATATAGCGATTGCAATGGAGCTTGAAATTTCCGGCAGTACTACTAGGCAGGCTGCGGAGAAAATGATAGATAACCTATATTCCCTAATCAAAGATTTGAATGTTACCTGCGATTTAAGGGCCAAGGGCATTAATGAAGCAGCCCTCGACGATCTGATAGAGGCAGCGGCTAAGGTAACACGTCTTTTAGATAACAATCCGAAAGTGGTAACAAAAGAAGATATGAGGGCAATTTACAAAAAATTATTGTAATTTTAGTCTGATTCCTTCCTGAAATAAAAAGGAAGTTTACGAACAGCCGAAACTAATAAGCGTAATAGCAATACATATAATGGAGGGGTTATCTTGTCAACAGAGAAAAAATCGAATGTACGGTGGGTCGTTGCAGCGTTAATGTGGTCAGCAATTGCTATTAATTATATTGATCGTACCGTGCTTGCAGCCGCAGCTCCTTATATTACTAAGGAATTTAGTATAACACCAAGTCAGATGGGTATTATCATGTCGGGTTTCTTTTGGTCATATGCCTTGCTCCAAGTTCCTGCAGGCTGGTTTGCTGACAAAATTGGACAGAAAAAAACCCTTGGCTTTGCTGTAGCTTGGTGGTCGATCGCCACAGCCTTAACGGGACTCGGAACAGGGTTTAAATCAATACTAGGGTTTCGCGTGGCTCTTGGGATCGGTGAAGCGGCTGCGTATCCAAGCAATGCGGGGATCTCTTCCAAATGGTTTCCTGATAAAGAGCGGGCAACTGTCGGCGGGCTTTTTGACAGCGGTTCCAAATTTGGCGGGGCGGTTGCCATGCCGCTTATTGTCTGGCTTATTGCCTTGTTTGGCTGGAAGATGACTTTTGTTATTATCGGTGGGGTGGGAATTGTCTGGTCTATCATCTGGATCATGTATTTTAAGGAAATTCCCGAAGAACACAAAGGCGTCAATGCTGCTGAGTTAAAGTACATTCGCGAGGGGCAGTCCCAAAAAGGAGGTCTTGATAAAGAACAACCGATGAAATGGTACGAACTTTTAAAATACAGAAATATTTGGGCGATGTGCATCGGGTTTTTTATGATTAATTATACTTCTTATTTCTTTATTACATGGCTTCCTACATATCTGATCAAGGAAAAAGGCATGGGAATGCTGGCTATGGGGTTTGCAGCTATGCTGCCTCTCTTAATATCAATGTTTGTTGAAGTCGCTGCGGGCTGGGCATCAGACAAGGTACAGTCAAAAGGGTGGCTGTCTTTAACTGCTACTCGAAAGGTCTTCTTAGTTGGCGGTCTTCTGATGGCATCTTGCATAGGCCTGGCGGCTTTCGCCGAGTCGGCGGTAACCGCCATCGTACTTTTATGTATTGCAAAATCCGGCACGACAGTGGCTGCTTCCCAGGTATGGGCGCTTCCCGGCGATGTTGCACCTAAAAATATGACCTCCGTGGTTGCCGGACTCCAAAACTCGGTTTCTAATATGGGCGGAGTGGTAGGCCCTATCGCCACCGGCGCAATTTTGCAAGCTACCGGCTCATTTAAAATGGCGTTGCTCCTTTCTTCCGCGCTTTTGGTTGTTGGTATTTTGAATTATCTATTCCTGCTGGGAAAAGTTAAGCATATTGAGGTTTAATATAGATAACACGTAAGGGAAACTGCATGTAGAGTAAGATAGCAAATGCTTTGACGTATCTTGCAGACTTAGCCTGTGCATCAGGTGGAATCACCACCTGATGCATTTCATTTATTATAGGGTATGCAGCATCTTAACGATTGAAGTGATTGAACAATACTGCTGGATAAAGGATATTTAAATAACCTTGAGTCGATTTGCTATCTATCATATTTGATAGGAGGAATCACTAAAATGAGTGTTAAAAAGAAATTATTGATCATTATGATATTAATCAGTTTTATACCGCTCATACTATTGTCGGTTATTTCAGTACGGTATTTAAGTGCGGAATTAGAAAAAGAAACAATTAATCAATGCAGGGAACTCGCAATTGAAGTGAATCTGCAAATTAATGGATATCTTGATAAATCTTTTATTGCGCTTAAAACAATTGCTGCCAATCCTACAGTAAAGGCCTTTGATGTACCCAAGATTAAAACATTCCTGCTTCAGGTTCAGAAGGTGTATCCTGAAAACTCATTTGCTCTTGATGATGTAAAAGGGAATCAGGTTGTACGTGGTGATAATATCCCGGTTGCTAACATTTGGGAGCGTCCTTTTTATCAGTTGGCACTCAAAGGACAGGATGAGGTAATATCAGGAGTGGTCTTTAGCAAAAACTCGAATCGTTTTGTGATTAACCTTGTAACTCCTGTTCGTGATGCAGATGCAGCAGGCGGGGTAATCGGAATCATGCAGGGGTCAATTACTCTCACGAAAATAAGTGAATTTGTGACGAAATTGTCTAATGATAATACGGTTGCATATGTAATTGATGGTGAAGGTAAAGTATTGGCTCATCCAGATCAAAATTTGGTCAAAGATCGCGTTGATATGAGTGAAGTCGGTTTTATAAAACAAGGTTTATCTGAGAAGAAAAGCGGATTTGCAGCTATTGAGGATAAAGCGGCAGGTAAAAAATTAGTTACTTATACGTATGATGATAGAACAGGCTGGCTGATATGTTTGGAGGTACCTTATACTGTTATCACAGAGAAAACCCATTCTTTATTAGTTATGATGGGATTGGTAACGCTGGTGGTACTGGTGTTAGTGGGAGTATTAGCCTTTTTTATTGCCAAAAGTTTTTCGGAACCAATCTTAAAGATGCAGAAGCTGGCGAGCCAGATTGCCCAGGGTGATCTTACCCAGAAAATCGAGATATCTTCAAAAGATGAAATCGGTTTGTTAGCTGCCGCTTTTGCTGCAATGGTAACTAATTTGAAAAAACTAGTCGGTCAGGTGCAGGGCAATGCTCATCAGCTGGCCGCAGCATCGGAAGAACTGACGTCTAGTGCTGAGCAGTCGGCTATAGCTGCAAATCAAGTTGCTTCATCCATAACGGAGGTGGCAGAAGGAACGGATCAGCAATATCATGTACTGAGTGAGGTAACCACTGTAATAGAACAAATGTCGAAGAATATTCAGCAGGCAGCAAAGAATGCTAATGGGGTATCGGAGCAGTCTCTTAAAGCCGTCGATACAGCCCAGGAAGGCGGCAGGTCAGTACAAGGCGCTGTAAAACAAATGCTGGATATTGAGCATACGGTTAGCACGTCGGCTATGGCTGTTGCGCAGCTGGGTGAAAGGTCAAAAGAAATAGGACAAATTGTTGATACGATTTCTGGAATTGCAGGTCAAACGAATCTTTTAGCTCTAAATGCTGCGATCGAAGCGGCGAGAGCAGGTGAGCAGGGGCGTGGTTTTGCAGTCGTTGCTGAAGAGGTCCGCAAATTAGCGGAACAATCCCAGGAGGCGGCAAAACAAATTGCTCATCTGATTGGCGAAATTCAAAGTGAGACAGACAAAGCTGTAATCGCGATGCAAGAAGGTACGACGAAGGTTAAGGCTGGTGCCGGAGTTGTAAATGAAGCGGGCGACAGCTTCCAAGAGATCATTGGGATGGTAACAAACCTGTCCGTTCAGGTTGGGGAGATATCAGCCGTTATCGGGCATTTAGCAAGTGACAGTCAACACGTTGTACTTTCAGTACAGCAGGTTGATCAATTGACGAAGGCTGCGGCAGGAGAGGTACAGAACGTTTCTGCTGCAACAGAAGAACAGGCTGCTTCTATGGAAGAAATCGCAGCTTCGAGTCAAAAGCTTGCCCAAATGGCTCAGGAGTTACAAGCAGCAGTTAGTAATTTCCAGATTTAGTGTGAAAGCATAGTAGGAATTAACAAAATTACATGTGAACCGCCCATTCTTCGTCATTTCCAGGCATCACTAGTCCCAATTGAAGAATAGGAAAAACTAACAAAAGGACTGCCTCTATACGATATTCTTAAAATCGTATAGAGGCAGTCTTTGTTTTATAGTAGAATTTATAAGAGCTTTGGAGTAAAAATACGCCAACCGCGAAGGCGCGAAGAGGCGAAGTTAATAGGTCGAGTATGTTTACTTCGTGTTCTTCCTAATCTTCGCGTCTTCGCGGTTCAAGGTCTTGTTTTTAAAGGAACCCCTTTTTATTAGGAAAGAAGGATTTGGAATGCCCTTACTTTATTTACTAAAATGAGAATATTATAAAAATGTCAACAAGTCCTATGACGAAATCGAATTTTGATTTTCTTGAAAAGCATATATAAGTATTATATGATGCAAATAGAACATTATATTTACATTTTAAAGGAGGAACGCCAAGTGGAGAAAGTTGTAGCGAAGCAAAAAGATGGTTTAGGGACACGCGCGACGATTCAAAAGTTCGGAAGGTTTCTTAGTGGAATGGTAATGCCCAATATCGGAGCTTTTATCGCATGGGGATTTATTACCGCTTTATTTATTCCAACGGGATGGCTGCCAAATGAAAACTTATCAAAATTAGTCGGACCTATGATTGTATATCTGCTGCCTTTGCTGATTGGTTATACCGGAGGCAAAATGGTTTACGATGCCAGAGGCGGAGTGGTTGGTGCCGTTGCCACTATGGGGATTATTGTTGGTTCGACCCAGCCTATGTTTTTGGGTGCAATGTTAATGGGTCCTATCGGCGGCTGGGCTATTAAAAAGGTCGATGAGGCATTTGAAGGCAACATTCCTGCTGGTTTTGAAATGTTAATCAATAACTTTTCAGCTGGTATTGTTGCTGGTGCTGTAGCAATTTTGGCCTTTGTTGGTGTCAGCCCTATCATGTTAGGAATTACGGCAGCATTGTCAGCTGGTTTAGCAGTTGTAGTAAATGCTGGATTATTACCTTTAGCAAATGTATTCATTGAACCTGCTAAAATTCTTTTCCTGAATAATGCTTTGAATCACGGAATTTTAAGCCCTATTGGAATGGAACAGGCAGCAAAAGCAGGACAATCTGTTATCTTCCTATTGGAACCAAATCCAGGGCCTGGTCTCGGCATATTGCTGGCATATTGGTTTGCAGGCAAAGGAACCATCAGACAATCTGCACCGGGTGCCATGATCATTCATTTCCTTGGCGGTATTCATGAAATTTACTTCCCTTATATCCTAATGAACCCTCGTTTACTATTAGCTGTTATCGGTGGCGGTGTCTCCGGTACTCTGACTTTCCAAGCTTTAGGTGCCGGTTTGGTTGCTGTTCCTGCTCCTGGCAGTATTTTCGCATTGATTGCAATGTCACCTAAAGGCGGTCTCTTAGCTGTATTAGCAGGTGTTGCCGTTGCAACAGCCGTAGCATTTTTCATTGCCTCTGCAATTCTTAAAATGAGCAATCAGGTGGCAGATGAAGACGAATTAGTGCAAGCCACTGCAAAAGTGCAAGAACTCAAAGGCAATAAAGTAGAAGTTACCCAAACTGTTTCCCAAAAAGTAAATAAAGTGGTATTTGCTTGTGATGCAGGCATGGGGTCTAGCGCTATGGGAGCTACAATTCTTCGTAAGAAGTTTAAAGAAGCGGGCATAGACATTACTGTTATCAATACGGCAGTCAATGAACTTCCTAGCGATGCTGATATTGTTATTACCCAAAGAACGTTAACCGAACGTGCAAAAACGAAACTGCCGGCGGCAGAACACATTTCGATTGAAAACTTTTTAAACAGTCCGGAATATGATCAGTTAGTAAAACGTTTGTCGTAAGCTAATTCTTCCTCACTTGAATTCACGAGACTTACATCGTTCCTGACTATGTAACATAAAAAGAAAGTTCACGCTAGTGCAGTGCCAGCGTGAACTTTTTTCTTATAGCATCACAATGAATTCTGCAGTACTTGACGTAAAGGATACTTTAGTATACGATTGTTATACTCAAAACGTATTATACGCATGAAGTATTAAAAGAGGGAGGTTGTTGGGTGAAGGAGTTTCAGATACTTCATAAACTAATTCATATATTTAAGGAAAAGGAAATAAGGGAGTTTGAGAGAACAGGACTCTCGGGCAAAGAATTATATGTGCTGCAGCAGATACGTACAGATAATCCTTGGCGGTTCAATGATTTTGCCGAGCATTACTCTATTAAACCCTCTACGTTAACGGGAATTATAAGCCGACTGGAGAACAAAGGGCTTGTCAAACGGGAACGGACGGAAAAGGATCGAAAGGCTGTATATTTAAATTGCACTTCCAGTGGAAGAGACCTTGGAAAACAGCATATAGAAGAAGACCAATTGTTTTTTTGTTCGCTGTTATCAACATTGGAGCCACAGGAGAAAGAGCAATTTATCGGACTTACCAAAAAGATTATCAACAATCGTGAGCTTTGCCAGTAGGAAGAATAGTAGTAATGATAACTAGTAAATCACACCATTTCGGCGACAAACGACTTTTAAATATAAAATTCGATTATTTTTAAAGAATAATCGACAAATGCGCTCGATTTTGCTATTATTAGTGTCGTAGAAAAATTTGAAGATGCAAAAAGCAAGTATTTTAAATCAATGTACTTTTACATAGAAAATCATTTTGAGCCTGAGTAGCTCATTTTAAAATATTAATGATAAACAGGAGTTTTTAAAAATGACAATTGCCACGCCTTACTACCTGATTGATGAAAAAAAACTGCTGCGGAACTTACAGATCATTCAGCAGGTGCGTCAGCTTTCCGGAGCCAAGTCAGTATTGGCCCTAAAATGCTTTTCCACCTGGAGTGTATTTGATTTGATGCAGCAATATATGGATGGAACCACTTCCAGTTCTTTGTATGAAGCACGCTTAGGACATGAAAAATTCGGTAAGGAGACTCATGCGTATTGTGTAGGCTATTCCCAGGAAGATATCCTGGCCGTAACTAAATTTGCTGATAAAATTATATTTAATTCTGTTTCCCAGCTGGACCGATATTACGATGTGGTCAAATCAGCTAAACTGGGTTTGCGCGTCAATCCGGGAATTAGCCATTCCCATTTTGATTTAGCCGATCCAGCCCGTAAGCATTCCAGACTGGGAGTGGTTGACAGGCAGGTATTGGCACAGCAGCTTCATCGCCTTAGCGGTTTAATGTTTCATTATAATTGTGAAAATGATGATGTGGAAACTTTTTCAAAGCAGCTTGACTTTATTGGTGAATACTATGGAGATATGCTGAAACAATTACAATGGGTAAGTCTTGGCGGCGGATTATATTTCACCAAAGAAGGGTATCCAATCGAAACCTTCAGCAAAAAATTAGCTGATTTTGCTAAAGAATTTGATGTTCAGATCTATTTAGAACCAGGTGAAAGTGCAATTACTGGCTGTGCAGAGCTGGTTACCAGCGTAGTTGACTTGGTTCATAATGAAATGGACATTGCCATTGTAGATGCTTCTGTAGAAGGTCATATGTTGGACTTATTAATATATAGACTGTCTGCTAAAATAGATGAGAGTGAAAGCGGAAAATATCAATATATGGTTGCAGGCCGATCTTGCTTAGCAGGAGATGTTTTTGGCACCTACCATTTCCAAGATAAACTGCAAATTGGCAGTGAAATTCGGTTTGCGGACGCGGCCGGCTATACGATGGTAAAGAAAAATTGGTTTAATGGGTTGCAGATGCCGGCGATTGCTGTGCGAAGGTTGGATGATACTGTAGAAGTGATCCGCAGATTTAGTTATGCAGATTTCTTAAATAGTTTATCATAAAAAATTGTATTACAAGTAAGGGAGGAAAAAATGAAAAAAAATGTTTTAATTGTAGGTGCTGGGGGAGTGGCTCATGTAGTTGCTCATAAGTGCGCGATGAACAACGATGTCTTAGGGGATATTTGCATAGCTTCTCGGACCCAGCAAAAGTGTGAGGCAATTATCGAAAGTGTACTGCGCAAAGGTCACTTAAAGGATTCAACGAAAAAACTGTATTCCCGTGAAGTAGATGCTTTAAATATTCCATCTTTGGTGGAGTTAATCAAAGAGACCAAATCAGAAATTGTTATTAATGTAGGTCAATCCTATATTAATATGTCCGTTCTAGAGGCATGTATTGAAGCTGGTGTTGTGTATATGGACACCGCGATTCATGAAGAACCGGATAAGGTTTGCGAAAATCCGCCTTGGTATGCGAACCATGAGTGGAAACGCAAAGAACGCTGCGCTGAAAAAGGGATTACGGCAATACTAGGTATTGGTTTTGATCCTGGTGTAGTAAATGCCTGGTGTGCATTAGCGCAAAAGGAATATTTTGATACCATTGATACGATTGATATCTTGGATGTTAATGCTGGCAGTCATGGCAAGTATTTTGCCACTAATTTTGACCCAGAGATTAATTTCCGGGAATTTAAAAAGGTATGGACTTGGATAGATCGTAAATGGGTGCTGCAGAAAGTTCACTCTATACGTGTAGATTATGATTTTCCTGTGGTGGGATCATGTCCCGTATACTTGACAGGACATGATGAGCTGCATTCTCTATCTAAGAATATTGACGCAAATTCCATTCGTTTTTGGATGGGTTTTGGTGATCATTACCTTAATGTATTTTCCGTTTTGACCAACATTGGTCTTACTTCGGAAAAACCAGTGAAAATAACAGAAGGTGTGGAAATTGCACCTCTTAAAATATTAAAAGCTCTGCTGCCAGATCCATCTTCATTAGCTCCTGGTTATACTGGCAAAACCTGCATTGGCAATTACATCAGCGGAACCAAGAACAATGAACCACGAGCAATTTTTATTTATAATATTTGTGATCATGCTGAGTGTTACCAAGAAGTAGAATCCCAGGCGATCAGCTATACAGCAGGGGTACCGGTAGCGGCGGCAGCGATATTGGTTGCCCGGGGCGAGTGGGATGTAAAACATATGGTAAATGTTGAAGAACTAGAGGCAAGGCCGTTTATTGATCTTCTGGATACAATGGGCTTGCCTACTGAAGTGAATGAAGCTCCAGTACCTTTTACGCCGCCGGTAATTGAATCATTAGAGTCAGTTTGATGAATTAAAATGATGGTCTGAGCTTTTATATATGATAAAAAAGCTCAGACCATTAAAAAAAACGCTGAAACGCGAAGATGTGAAGAACTTATATTCTTCGCATCTTCGCGTTTCAAAATGTTTTTAATCATTTAAAGGATGTATTTGTTTTCCTCGTATTCAAAATGAACTTGCAGATTTCAGTGGCAATAAAGGGAATGGGGGCAAAGAGAATGAATGCGAACAATTCGGTAGTGCCGGGTTCAATGGTTTTAAAAATGAGGTGGAGAGGACCATAAATGGACAGCAATAGTAAGAGGAACGATAGGCCTGCACCCAGATTGAGATAGGTATTACTGAAGAAACCTAACTTGAATGTGGAATAATGCTCTGATCTGGCAGAATAGGCACAAATGATTTGGCTTAAAATAAGTGTTACGAAGGCGAAGGTTCGACCTACTGCAAGATCATTATTATGGGTATGTAAGCCATATTGAAAGGCAGCTAGAACGGTAGCAGCCATTACGATACTTTGTACAGCAATCATAGTGAGCATATTTTTGCTCAGCAGAGGTTCATCTGGAGCACGAGGCGGTGTCTCCATGATATTTGGTTCTTTCTTTTCGATTCCTAAAGCAAGCGCAGGAAATGCATCCGTTACTAGATTGATCCATAGAAGCTGTATCGGCAATAAGGGGATCGGCCAGCCCAGTAACATAGCCAGGAAAATGACCAGTACTTCGGAAGCATTGCAGGATAGGAGGAAAAAAATGAATTTTTTTATATTGGCAAAGATGACCCTGCCTTCTTCAATTGCCGTAACGATGGTGGCGAAGTTGTCATCGGATACAATCATGTCGGCAGCTTCTTTCGTTACATCGGTGCCGGTGATACCCATGGCGATGCCAATGTGAGCCTTTTTTAGGGCTGGGGCATCATTTACGCCATCGCCAGTCATGGCTACGATTTCTCCATTTGTCCGCAGTGCGTCGATGATCGACATTTTATTTTCAGGAGAGACTCTGGCAAAAACAGTTACGTCTTTTACAGATTTTTGTAATTGCTCTTTTGAAAGGCGATTTACGTCTTGACCAGCCAGCACCTGTTGCTCGTTGGTGGCAATTCCTAAATCTTTGGCGATCGCCAATGCTGTTCCCGGATGGTCTCCTGTAATCATAATGGGCCGAATTCCAGCGGAAAGGCAAAGATTCACTGCTTCTTTTGCTTCCGGACGTGCCGGATCGATCATTCCTAATAAACCGATAAAGGTCATCTCTTGTTCAATAGAAGACGGATTGAGGTTATCTGGAACCTGATCAAACTCACGATAAGCGATTGCCAGCACACGCAGCGCTTGAGAACTCATATTCTGGTTTCCTTCTTGGATGATTTGAGAATCTTCTTCTGTCATCGGGCGGGCTATGCCATCAATTAGAATATTGGTGCAGTTCCTCAGCAGAATATCAGGAGCTCCTTTGGTGAAAGCGATGGTTTGGTGATTCGTCATCTTATGGAAGGTCGTCATCATTTTCCGGGCAGAATCAAAAGGGATTTCTGCAATCCGGGTATAGAGACTGAATTGCTCCTTGCTCTTTCCACCTTTCGCAGCAACTGTCAGCAATGCTCCTTCCGTAGGATCCCCGATAATGGTCCAATTCTGGGTGTCCGATGGTTCTTTTAGCTGTGCATCGTTACAAAGTGCAGCGCCTAACAAAAGCAGATCAAGATCCTTTTCGGTATCAATGCCTGTTTTGGTTCCTTCTACTAGAAAATCTCCTTCAGGTTTATAGCCTTCACCAGTGATTTCGAAGGATTTTTTACCAAGAGTGACTTTTACCACTGTCATTTGGTTCTGGGTTAATGTACCCGTTTTATCGGAACAAATGATCGTTGTACTCCCCAGGGTTTCCACGGCATGGAGCTTTTTGACGATTGCGTTCTTTTTTGCCATGCGCTGCATGCCCAATGCCAGTACAATCGTTACTACGGTAGGCAAGCCTTCTGGGATCGCTGCCACTGCAAGGCTGATGGAAATCATCAGCATGGATTGTACAAGTTGAAAATCTAAACTTCCAGTTCGATAGCCATTATAAATACCGACTAAGAAGACCACAGCGCATATGGCCAGACCCAGACCTCCTAATAGTTTGCCAAAGCCTTTAAGCTTTTTCTGTAATGGCGTGCTGTCTTCTTCCAAGGATTGGATCATGGCAGCGATTTTACCGATTTCCGTTTCCATACCTGTTGTTACGACAATTCCTTTACCTCGTCCATAGGTAACGATAGTACTCATGAAACCGATGTTGTGACGGTCACCAAGAGGTGCATCTTTTTCAAGAGTTATATGGTCTTTTTCTACTGCAGCTGATTCACCGGTCAGAGAAGCTTCTTCCACTTTTAAGTTTGCTGTTTCAACAATACGTATGTCAGCAGGTATGTAATCTCCTGCTTCCAAGATGACAACATCACCGGGAATCAATTCACGAGATGGTATCATTACAAGGTTGCCAGCTCGTATTGTTTTGGAAGAGGGGGCGGACATTCTTTTTAACGCTTCCAATGCTTTTTCGGCTTTGGCTTCCTGAAAGACGCCTAGGGAAGCATTTAGAATGACAATGGCAATAATGACAAAGGCGTCAGTGATTTCACCGATAAGAACGGAAATGACACTAGCTGCTAATAGAATTAGGACTAGGAAGTCTTTAAACTGATTGATAAATTTACGAAAAAGTGATTCTTTATCTTTTTCAGCTAGTTCATTAAAGCCATATTGTTTCTGTCTTAGGGTTACTTCTTCAGGAAGCAGCCCGTTTTGAATATCAGTACGTAAATCCGTAGTGATTTGTTCAATCGGTAATTGGTGCCAAGATTTCATGTAACGTCCTCCCCTGTAATATGATAAGCAATCGATTTTATTTCTTTCTTATAGGATGATATATTAAATATATCAATATGCTGGATAATTATGCAAGAGAATAATTGTAAATAGGGATAGATAAGTGGCTTTACTTTATGGAAGAAGGTAGTAGAAAGGATATGTCGAACTAATGGATAAGAAAAATAATCATAAGACATAGAGGAGAAGTGAGTATGATTTTGTAGAAAGGTGGGGTAAGATCATGCAGGGAACGGGATATCAATGGAATGAGCTAGATAGTGACTTTGCAGCTTTTCTATTAAAAACTCTGCCGCTAGCTCTAATGATAGTCAACGATGCAGCAAAAATAGAGGTCATCAATGAAGCTGCCCAAAACATTTTTAATATTTCGAATGAAGAAGCCTACTTAAAAAAGTGTGGAAATATACTAAAGTGTATTAATGCGAATACTCCCGAAGGATGCGGGGAATGTATTGTTTGCCAGAAATGTATTTTACGAAAAAGCGTGTTTGAAGCCTTGAGTGGTAAAGTGGTTTCACGGAATAAAGGCACCTTTCATGTTTTTCATCAAGGCCAAGTTAAAGTAATGACCCTTTTAGTGACAGCTTCTCCTATCCAATACGAAAAGAGGACTATGGTAATTGTAATTGCTGAGGATGTTTCCCTCATTACTCAACTGCAAGGGTTAATCCCTATTTGCTCAGTATGCCATCGTATTCATGATGAAAAAGGTGAGTGGATGGGATTGGAAGAGTATCTTATGAAAAATTCGGAAGCCGAATTAACCCATGATATTTGTCCGGTTTGTAGTGACAAAATGCGCCTAAAGCATACTTTAAGTAAATAAAGATAAAAAGATCGCTGTACCTGTGTGGACTATTTTAGCCATACTGCAGCGATCTTTTTATTTTCACTTTTTAGTTAAGATTGATTGAGCAGGATCTATGATTTGGAGAGGGGTCTCAAAATAATGGCTTGTTCTGGGGAAGGCAATACTTACATTTTCTTCTTCTAGTATTTTCAGAATTTGAAAGTTTACATCTTGTTTGATATTTAAATATTCTTCCCAGACTGTAGTTTTTGTAAAGAAGTACATAAAGATATGCAAGCCGTTTTCACCAAATGAATCAAACTTCACAAAAATCGTCTTATTATCAATGGAGGGATGCTGGACAAGCATATGCTGAATTTTTTCAATACATTTTTTAAGGGCTTGACTTGGAGTATCGTAAGTTACTCCAAGGTTGAAGGTAATCCTGCGCATTTCCCGTTTTGTAAAATTAATAATAGGAGCATTGATTAGATTGGAATTTGGGACCGTTACCAAAGCGTGCTCAAAGGTTCTAATTTTGGTGCTTCGAAAATTAATATCTTCTATGGTTCCTTCTAAATCGCTTGTTTTTATCCAGTCGCCAATGCTAAAGGGGCGATCTGCAATAATCACCATTCCTGAAAATATATTGGCCAGCAGATCTTTAGCTGCTAATGCAAACGCAAGGCCGCCCAAGCCAAGACCTGCGATAAAACCATTAATGTCATATCCCCAGTTACTGCAGATTGTCACAAAGGCAAGTGCCAGTATTAGAAAGCGGATCATTTTTGAGAAGAATGGAATCAAAATCTTATCAACGTTGAGGTCAAGAAGATTACCTAATTCTTCCACATTATTGCCATAAAGCTTCACTAACCTATGTATGCCATGAGCCATAAAGAGAACAATGAAAGAACGTAACAGTTGATCCAATAAACGATCATAGGCAAGAGGAAAAATATTTCGTAATGCCAGATAGGTTCCTAATGCGACAATGGTATTTACTAAAGGACACCTAAATGCAGTTATTAAATATTCATTTGTAGTTGCTTTTGTGTTGCAAATTTTTATTAGCAAATAAAGAATGTATTTTGTAAATTTATTTCTAAATAGCCAAAAAAATAAAAAAATGGCTATTGATACTCCTACGCGATATCCATGCTCATAACTAAAAGCAGTTTCGATTAGCTGATAATACTGTGTGACAGCACTCCAAAAGCCATAATCCATATATCTACCCCCTGCGATAAAAAGTGATTCATTAGTCATTATTGTAATTCTTTTTGCTTCAGTCTGCAATGCATATGTAGTAGGAAGGTTTTGGAGTGTAACAAAGTTATGACTGCAAATCTGACAATGAGGGATGAATTATTTTATGAGAAGGCAGGTGGAGCGAATTATTTAAGTGATAACAATCTTTTATATAGTCGACGAAAGCTTGAACTGCAGAAAGGTTTAGGGATGAAGTGCGACATAACATCCATGTTCTTCGTAAAACGGGGGTATTATCACGCCAGTATAATTCCCGTGTAAAAAGTGAGGGCTGTTCCTTTAAGCCGATAGCTGGTAAGATCGCCCATCCCAGGTCGTGGAGGACCATTTGCCGGCAGGTATCCATACTATCGACTTCCATCGTTATTTTTGATGGGCAAGGATATGTTTCACGCCACCAATTATGAACCATATCTTTTAATGCAGAATCTGTTCCATAATTAATGCGGGGAAGATTGGGTAAATCCTTAAAATCAACTGGATGGCAGGCAGCAAGGCAAAGCGGTTCTTCACTCAGCATGTATTTTTCTTCCGGCCAGAAACGATCGCCCCGTAAAATGGCAATCGTCGTTTCTTCTTTTTGCAGTAATGTATACATTTTAGAACTTAAGCCTGTTTTTACTGATATCTCAACATTGGGATAGAGAGTAAGGAACCCTTTGAGTATGGAAGGGAGTTCACAATGGGCAAAAACAGAAGACGTTCCGATGCGCAAAGAGCCTTGTACCGAATTCTTCATATTATGGATACGCTCTCGAATGGTTGTCAGCTTAGTGAGTGTTTCTAAGGCATAGGCCAGTAGTTCTTCTCCTTGGGGGGTAAAGACGATTCCTGTAGTATTGCGTACAACAATTTGAGCTTTAAATTCTTTTTCAAGATTCTTTAGGCGATAACTAAGAGCTGGCTGAGAGATGTATAGACGTTCAGCTGCTTTGGTAATGTTTTTTTCTTCGGAGATAATTTTTAAAATGATGCAATCCTTATCATCCATTGTATTTCCTCACTCTCAAGTAGCCATAAAAATATTTTATGGATTTTATAAAATATCGATATTATATTTATTGATTTTATTATAGTACAATTCAATTGAAATAGAAAGATTCTGAAGATAACAACAATAAATCATCTTTTGAAAATGCATTGGAGGTATTGTATGTTACAAATTATTGAGCCAAGCCAAGCTGGCACAGTTGAGTCAAATGACATCTTAATCATTCTTACGCCTGTCTCAGCAGATAAAGGAATTCATGTTGAGCTGACCAGTCCCGTGCTGAAAAAGTATGGGCGTCAAATCAACAATGTGATTCAGGAGGTCTTGCGCGAGCAAGGTATTGATGCTGTCCATGTATCAGCTAATGATAGAGGTGCTTTAGATTGTACAATTCGAGCTCGTATGATGACGGCAATTGATAGAGCAGCAGCCAAGGAGGTGCTAGGATGAAATTACGCAGAACCATGATGTTCGTACCCGGCAATAATCCAGGCATGCTAATCAATGCAGGAATCTATGGCGCAGATACCATTATCTTTGATTTAGAAGATTCTGTGGCCCTTAGCGAGAAAGATGCGGCCCGTCATTTGGTATATAACGCCATGAAATCCATCCGCTATTCTTGTGAAGTTGCAGTACGCATTAATCATATCAGCACTCCTTTTGGCTATAAAGATTTAGAGACCATCTTGGCCGTAAAACCTGATCTTATACGCCTGCCTAAAGCAGAAACAGCTGCTGACATTGAGGAAATTGATGAGCTGATTACTGCTGCAGAAATAAAACATGGATTTCGTCCTGGCAGCATCAACATGATGGCTGCCATTGAAACAGCAAAGGGAATCCGCAACGCTTATGATATTGCTGCAGCAAGCCCGCGAATGGTAGCAATTGCAATCGGAGGGGAAGATTACTTAGCGGATTTACAGACTTCTCGAACCAAAGACGGCAAAGAATTTTTTGCCGGCAGAGGACAATTGATCCTGGCAGCCAGAGAAGCAGGGATTCATGCCATAGACACTGTATTTGGTGATGTCAACAATGAAGAAGATTTTATTGCGGAAACCACTCGTATTAAAGAGATGGGCTTTGATGGCAAATCCGTAGTCAATCCACGACAAATAAACATCGTGCATGAAATCTACGCACCAACGGAAAAAGAAATTGACCATGCTCAAAGAGTCATTGCAGCCTATGAAGAATCATTGGCCCGTAAATCCGGCGTTGTGTCCTTAAATGGGAAAATGATTGATATACCAGTAGTAAAGAGGGCGCAAAGAACTCTGGCATATGCCAATGCAGTTGGCAAGAACGAAAGGGGGACAACATTGTGATCAATGGAGTCGGCAGAGACATACCGGAAAAAATAGCAGGAATTAAAAATGTAGCGCCTTATGTTGATCCTTTTTCTAACGTGCCAGTCGGTCAAATCACAGGTCCTAAGATTGTTGCAAATAAACCACGATCCGAAAAAGTCCTACAGTCCATTGAACAAGCGATTGACGCAGCGGGGCTAAAAGATGGCATGACCATTTCCTTTCATCATCATTTCCGTAATGGCGATTATGTTTTAAACATGGTGATAGCTGCTATTGCTAGAAAAGGCATTAAAGGTCTGACACTGGCACCTAGTTCTCTTAACACCATTAATGAAGAAATCATTCCCTATATTGAGCAGGGTGTGATTACAGCAGTAGAAACCAGTGGTGCCCGAGGAAAGCTGGGGCAGCTTTTGACCAGCGGCAAACTCTCCAAACCCACCATTATTCGTTCTCACGGTGGACGGGCTAGAGCCATTGAATGCGGTGAACTGCACATTGACATTGCTTTTATTGGTGCACCTGCCTGTGATACCTATGGCAATATCAATGGCGTAGAAGGAAAATCAGCCTGCGGCTCTTTAGGATATGCAATGGTAGATGCAGCTTATGCGGATAAAGTAGTGGCTATAACCGATCATTTAGTGCCTTATCCTCTTTTTCCCATCAGCATTCCACAAACCCAAGTGGATTATATTGTGCAAGTAGAAAGCATTGGCGACCCAAAAGGGATTGCATCAGGAGCACTGCGGATTAGTAAAGATCCCAGGGAATTACTCATTGCCCAATATGCTGCAACAGCAATCGAATACTCCGGATATTTTAAGCAAGATTATTCCATCCAGTTAGGCAGCGGCGGAGCATCCTTAGCAGCAGCTCGTTTCTTGAAAGAAAAAATGAAAAAACAAGGCATCACAGCCAGTTTTGGTTTAGGTGGCGTAACGGCACCCTTTATTGAAATGTTGGAAGAGGGACTCATTAAGGCCGTATATGATGTACAAGATTTTGACATTCCTTCCATAGAATCCATAAAGAAAAATAGAAATCATCAGGAGATGTCAGCCTCTTTTTATGCCAATCCTCACAATCGGGGACCGATTGTAAATCAGCTTGACGTAGTGATTTTAAGTGCTACGGAAGTGGATGTGGATTTTAATGTCAATGTCATTACGGACTCCAACGGTGTGATTATGGGAGCTGTCGGCGGTCATCAGGATACGGCGGCAGGTGCTGCGTTATCAATTGTAGTAGCACCACTTTTGCGCGGTCGTTTGCCGATGGTGATGGATCAGGTACATACGGTTTGTACTCCTGGAGCAACGGTGGATATCATTGTTACTGAGCGGGGAGTCGCGGTTAACCCTCAGCGTAAAGATTTAATTAAAAACCTAAAGGCAGCCAATCTTCCTATGATGGATATTGAAGAATTAAGAGATCTTGCTTATGAATTTGCCGGAAAACCCGACCCGATTCAAGTGAGTGATAAAATAGCTGCGGTGGTTGAATACCGGGATGGAACTTTGATTGATGTGATTCGAACGCCGCTATAACGGTAATTGGCTGAAAATGCAATGTTATAAATTTTTTAGGCACTATAAAACTATGAATTGAAAGAGGCGTTAATTGTATGGTTGAACTAATAGAGCAGGGGATTTATCTTTTAAAAGGCCAGGTGATGGTAAAGGATGCTGATAAGCTTACAGTAGAGGAGATTAATAATCGTCTGGTTTATAAAGGTGTTGCGCCGCTGGCAGAAACCAATATCAATCAAGAGAAAGCTCGTACTGGTACGATTGCTTTTCAAATATTAAATAACCATAATACAACAGAGGACAAAAAGAATTTAAAGCTGCGTTTTGATGCATTGGCTTCTCATGACATTACCTATGTGGGAATTGTCCAGACAGCTGCTGCCAGTGGCTTACAAGAATTTCCTGTCCCTTATGTGCTGACAAATTGCCATAATAGCCTTTGTGCTGTTGGTGGTACCATTAATGAAGATGATCATGTTTTCGGGTTTTCAGCAGCTCGTAAGTATGGGGGAATCTTTGTTCCAACACACCAAGCCGTTATTCATCAGTATATGCGTGAAATGATGGCTGGATGTGGCAAGATGATTCTCGGCTCTGACAGTCATACTCGTTATGGCGCATTGGGAACCATGGCTATTGGTGAAGGCGGTGGGGAAATCGCCAAGCAGCTCCTTGAGCGTACCTATGACATTGCTTATCCTGAAGTCATTGGGATCTATCTTGAAGGTTGTCCAGTACCTGGTGTTGGGCCGCAAGACGTGGCTCTTGCTATCATCAAAGCTGTCTTTAAAAATGGTATGGTTAAAAACAAGGTCATGGAGTTTGTTGGACCAGGCATTGCCAATCTTACCGTGGATTATCGCAATGGCATTGATGTAATGACTACGGAAACTACCTGTCTATCTTCTATTTGGCGTACGGATGAACAGGTAGAAGAGTATTATAAAATTCATGGTCGTTCTGAAGCTTATCGGAAATTAGAGCCACAGGAAGTAAGCTACTACGACGGATTAGTGAAAGTGGATCTGAGTCGTATTAGACCAATGATAGCGTTACCTTTTCATCCTAGCAATGCCTGGACCATTTCTGAGTTAAATCAGAATATGGCGGAAATTCTGCATCACGTTGAAACCGAAGGTCGAAAACAGATTAATAACCCTAATCTTACCTTCCAACTGACAGATAAGATAGTTAACGGTCGCTTAAAAGTAGAACAAGGGGTTGTTGCTGGCTGCGCTGGCGGTACTTATGAAAATATTGTGGCAATGGCACAGCTGCTTGGACAAAAGTCTCTGGGCGATTTTTCCTTAAGTGTGTATCCTTCCAGCCAACCTGTATTTCTTGAGCTTATGAATAATCGCTCCATTGAAAAATTAACGATTGCAGGCGCTAGTATCCGATCGGCCTTCTGTGGACCGTGTTTTGGTGCTGGAGATGTTCCTGGGAATAATGCCCTTAGTATTCGTCATACTACACGAAATTTTTTGAATCGTGAAGGCTCTAAGCCTGATAATGGTCAATTAGCCTCGGTGGCCCTGATGGATGCTCGTTCCATTGCTGCGACTGCATTAAATAGGGGGATCGTAACGGCAGCTACTGAATTTGAATTTTCCCCAGCCATGTTACCATATACATTTAACCAAGAGATCTATGGCAATCGAATTTATCAAGGTTTTGGAACACCTCATCCTGAAGAAGAACTGGTTTTTGGACCCAACATTATTCCTTGGCCGAAAATACGCTCATTGCCGGAAAATTTATTGCTTAAGGTAGCTGCCGTGATTCATGATCCTGTTACTACGACAGATGAACTAATTCCTTCCGGTGAAACCTCGTCCTATCGCTCCAATCCGTTGAAATTAGCTGAGTTTACCTTGTCTCGCAGAGATCCTGCTTATGTGGGCAGAGCCAAAGCCATTCAGCAGGTAGAGTTCAAGCGTCAAGAACTAGTGGCACAAGGGAAGGGATTCGCAGAAATTGAGGATGTTTTCTTAGCAAATGTAGCAGGTGAAAAAACACCAGAACAGCTCGAAACCCTCATTAAAGAAACGGGACTTGGCAGTCTTGTTTTTGCCGTGAAACCTGGTGATGGATCAGCAAGAGAACAGGCGGCTTCTTGCCAAAGGGTCTTAGGTGGAGATGCAAATATTGCGATTGAGTACGCTACCAAACGGTATCGCAGTAATCTGATTAATTGGGGTATGATTCCTTTCACCATTAATGAAGAGGATAAGCAGAAATTTGCTGTGGATGATTTACTATATATTCCAGAAATTCGTCAAGCAATCGCCGCAGGGGCAGATAATGTGCAAGGCTATATTATGCACGCTGCTAGTCAAGAAAGCATTACTTTGAAGATCGAGAACCTCTCCAAAGATGATCGTGATATTATTTTGGCGGGATGCCTGATCAATTATTATGCCAAGATAAATATATGAACTAGACTTGGATCAATTCATTGCTGCAAGTAGTTATAGGTGGGACGGTATTATAGTTAATGTAGTTACGTATCCCATCTATACTATGTGTGCAGCATCTTTCGTGCCATGTATGGTTATTGGGTTCATATTAACCAGATTATTCGAAATATTTAAGCGTAAATGAATTTTAAATATAGTTAGGAGGATGGTTACTATGTTAATTTTTATTGGTTGTATTATAATTCTTATTACTATTTATTTGTTGGTCAAGCAGTATGAAACGCGTATGATCTTGTTTTGTGCTGGTGTGGCGATGGCTCTTGTCGCGGGAGAACCAATGGCTCCGTTAAAAGCTTTTTCTCATGCTATGCTGGAGAGCAAGCTATTTGAAGCTATTATATCTGTTATGGGGTTTGCTATGGTCATGAAAGTCACGGAATGCGACAAACACTTAATTAATGCTTTGATCAAACCGTTAAAAAAGGCTGGACCATTGCTTATTCCAGCATCAACGCTAGTGACTTTCTTCATTAATACTTCTATTACCAGCTCAGCAGGCTGTTCAGCAGCAGTTGGCTCTATTTTGATACCTCTCATGATGGCTGCAGGAATCCATCCCGCAATTGCCGCGGCTTGTATTTATGCAGGAACGTATGGAGCCATGTTTAACCCAGGATATGCTCAGGTTGCTATAATCGTTAATGTGGCGAAATCTACACCAATCGATGTTGTGGCCAATCATTTTCCAGCATTATTAGCTTCAGGTATTATTGGTGCATTCAGTTTATTAGTAGTTGCCTATCTGAAAAAAGAAAATAAAGGTTATGAACTGCCTGGGGATAGAGCAGTAGAAGATACTTTAGGTAATTTTAAGGTAAACTATCTGCGCGCCATCGTACCACTGGTTCCTATTGCACTTCTTGTCTTAGGCAATATGAATGTAATTCCTGTACTAAAACAATTGGCTATTTCTCACGCGATGATTATTGGCGTGTTTTGTGCCTTTTTCGTTACCCGCGTAAGCCCAGCTAAAATTTCAAAAGAATTTTGGCATGGCGTAGGGGACTCTTTTGGACATGTATTTGGTATCATTATTTGTGCACTCGTTTTTGTAGGCGGTATGGATGCTATTGGTCTTGTTAAAGCTTTAATTAATGCCATGATTTCTAATCCTGCTATTGCCAAGGTAAGTGCAGGTTTTGGACCCTTTATTTTAGGAATTGTAACTGGTTCAGGTGATGCAGGAGCAGTTGCCTTTAATAAGGTGGTCACTCCTGAGGCTGCTCAGTTTGGCTTATTACCCACGGATATGGGAAGTATGGCAGCGATTGGTGCTGCACTGGGGCGTACGATGTCCCCAGTTGCCGGAGGCTTGATTATTTGTGCTACTCTAGCTGGTACTTCACCTATGGAAGTTGCCAAGCGTAATGCACCAGGCATGTTC
Source organism: Pelosinus fermentans DSM 17108 (assembly GCF_000271485.2). Taxonomy (NCBI): domain Bacteria; kingdom Bacillati; phylum Bacillota; class Negativicutes; order Selenomonadales; family Sporomusaceae; genus Pelosinus; species Pelosinus fermentans. The sequence goes on along the minus strand of NZ_AKVN02000001.1, from coordinate 4,633,332 downwards.
ATCGCATGTATCGTTACCATGGGATTACTGTTATATAAATAATAGGGTCTAGGTTTTTTAGCCAATGCAGGATTATCCAAGATATGATGAAGAAGATGACAAAAATATCTCCTGCCAACTTATTAGGTTTATAATTAAACTAAGAAAACTGCTCTCGACTAGATATCGAGAGCAGTTTTATACATTATGGGGACTTTTCTTAGGAGAATCAGATTAAAAGCCGCTATTTTGAATTTATTTTGGTTTAATTGTTTATTTATGATGTAAGAGGCTTCAAATGAATGCTGCCAGCAGGTGCTCCTAATAAATTCTCAATTAATTTTCCCGCAATTTCTAATTTATTCGCTACAATGACTGGATCTACTTCATGACCAAATTCTAAAGGCGAGCTAGCTTCCAGTAAGGCAGCCATAATGCCAGCAAAAAAAGAAAATGTTTCATCCATATGTATGACATTTGTGAGTCCTTCTTTGTTGCCTTGCTCTAGGATTCCTTTAAAAATTGGCTGTGTAGTGAGTAGCATTTGCCGCCAAAGCCTATTAATTAACAAACCTTGTTTTTCTTTATATAGAATCTTGCCAATTAGGCCAGGTTCATCACAGTAGCATAATTTGTAGAAAAGGTTAAAAAATAGTTGTAATTTCTCTAATACCGTATTTTGGTCGGAATAAAAGGTCTGAACTTCCAGGAGCATAGTTGTCACATGGCGGGCAAATATAGCTTCTAAAATGGCTTCTTTAGAAGCAAAATAATAATAGAATGTTCCTTGGGCTACGCCCACCTTTTTCACAATCGTACTTACTGTAGTTTGCTGATATCCCAGTAAAATAAACAGTTCTTGCGCTGCATCCATCAGCTCAGCCTGGCGTATTTCAGGATCTTTCGTAACTCTAATCATAAATAACACCTCTCTTCCATGAAACTGACTACGATCAGTTAATATTGTAAATAAAAAAGAAAATTTTGTCAAGAATAAGGCATAGCTTTATGTTAAGTACTTAGCATAAAGAAGTTTTAAGTTCTTTGATCAAAAGCACGGAACCGCGAAGACACAAAACCGCTAGCGCGGACGCGAAGAATACAAAGAAGAATCGTTATAAAAAAACTTCATAATCTTCGCGTCTTCGTGTTTCAACGTGCTTTTTTCTCTATGTTTTATTTAAAGAACGCGAAGCGTTTTTTCTTATTGGTATTGTTCAGGATAGAGTCCATGAGAAATTTTCTCGATTGCGTCAACTGTACGGATTCCGCCGTTATTCACAGTGAAGAAAGGAAGGTTAATGATGTTGCCTTTCTGAATCGCTCTCATGCTTTGTAATGTTGAGACTTCATGCAACGCTTTTAATGCTTCTTCATCAGTAAGATCCTTTGCATCTTCATTTTTATCATGAGATACATAGATAATGAAATCCGGATCAAAGGCCAGCACTTTTTCGGCACCGACAAAGGAGGTGATGTCCTGGCAAAGGTTCTTGCCGCCGGCAAGATCGATCATATTGCTAATTAAATAGTGGCTGTCATAGACCGAAAAGGTACCATTGAAATGATCTTGCAGTACAATCACCGTTTTTTTCTGCGGAATGTCTTTCGTCGCTGCTTGGACTTTGGCAATCCGATCCTTGAGATTTTGGATGTAAGAGGTTGTTTTTTCCTGAATACCGAAAATGGCACCCATATCAGCAACAAAGGCATAGACGACAGTATCGACAGTCGGTTGGCTTTTCGTTAGTGTACTTTGCATAACAAAAGTTCCAACGCCACGTTCCTGCCAGGACTTTACATCTCCCAGTTCGCTGGAACGGAAATTATGAGCCCAGCCAATGATCATATCGGGCTGCATTTCCAGTAATTCTTCTTGGGAAGGAAGATATTTGGCCTTCATGATGGTAAGCTTGGCATATTTCTCGGCTATCCGGTCTAAAGGAGCACCATAGGGGGCGATGGTGGATAAAATACGGTCTTCAAGGCCCAATTCTAACAGCAGTTCCGTTGCGCCTGGGTGAATAATGGCTACTCTTTCAGGAGTTTTTTTATAGGTATAGGAAATTGGGTTTTCATTACTGTCGTAATTAGAAATGGTAACGGGATACTTTGCATCATTGTTTTGGGAAGGGGTTGAGGCAGCTTTTGGTGCAGCAGGATTGGATTGGCCACAGCCTGCTAGTGAAAGGATGATTATAAAGCATAGGATAAGGGGAATTAGGTTTAGTGTCGTTTTTTTCATTATACATCTCCTCTTAAGCATGGCGACTAGTGGGGTAATAGGTAATGGAAAGATAGCCTGTAGCTGGGTTTTCCTGAATGTCGCATTCAATTTCATATACATCTCGGACCAGTTCGGGAGTTAGAATTTCATTCGGTACGCCACTTGTGATTACATTGCCTTCTTTTAATACATATAATCTATGGCAGTACATGGCTGCCAGACTTAAGTCATGCAATGCCGCAAGTACACCAATACCAAGTGACTTCACAATCGAAAGAATCTGGAGCTGATATTTAATGTCCAAATGATTTGTCGGTTCATCTAAAATTAATAACTGAGGCTGCTGGGTCAAAGCGCGCGCTAATATAATTCGCTGCTTCTCACCCCCGGATAAGGTGGAAAAACTACGATTAGCGTGTTTCTCCATACCTACTTTTTGGATGGAATCCATAGCAATTGCATAATCGGCAGGGGTATCTGAACCTAATAAGCTTTTATGAGGTGTACGCCCCATCATAACCATGTCCAGCACTGTAAAATCAAAGTTAATGCTGTTGAATTGTCCTACGACGCCCATTTTTTTAGCGGATTCGGATAATTTAACATCCTTTAGATTCTGTCCGTCCAGCAAAATTATGCCGCTGTTGGGTTGAATGATTCGATAGATGGTGCGCAATAGTGTGGACTTTCCACTGCCATTGGGGCCAATGATGCCTACAAATTCTCCTTTGGCAACCGCCAAGGAAATATCTTGAATAATGTTTTTGTCGCCAAGCTTTACATTAATATTTTTTAATTCCAGATCCATTCCGAACCTCCTTACTTATTTCCAAAATCAAAGGACTGCTTAAACAGAATATACATGAAAAAGGGGGCTCCCACCAAGGCCGTGATGATACCGATGGGCAATTCACCACTTTTTAAAATGATGCGTGCCAATACATCGGCCCATGTTAAGAAAATAGCTCCGATTAGGATAGTACCTGGCATTAAACGTTTGTGGTCTGATCCGACTAGACCACGCACCACGTGGGGAATTACCAGTCCCACAAAACCAAAAATGCCGCAGACAGAAACGATCAGTCCTGTAATGAGAGCTGTAATCATCATATAGAGGCGGCGTACTTTCGTCAGATTGATGCCTAAGGTGATAGCAGCTTCCTCTCCTAAGAGTAAGGTATTGAGGGTGCGGGATTGAAATAGAAAGAATAGACAACACAGGGTAATTCCAACCACGGGTAACATTAGATTATCCCATTTAGCTGCGGCTAATGATCCCATATTCCAGAAGGTGACGCTGCGAATGCCTTCAGCATCATTGGATATATATATAAGTAAATTTGAGAGGGCTATGAATAAAGCACTGGCAATGGAACCGGATAGAACCATTTTCACTGTTGACATTCTGCCCCCGATACCTGATAAGACCAGAACAAAGAAGGATGCTCCCAATGCCCCGATAAATGCCCAAAAGGCAGTACCAAGACCGAAGAATAATCCCGAGGCGCTGCCGATAAGGATGGAGAAAGTAGCACCGAGAGAAGCACCGGCGGAGATACCAAGAATATAAGGCTCTGCTAAAGGATTTTGCACAGAAGCCTGCATGACAGTGCCGCACATAGCAAGACCTGCGCCTACAACAGCAGACAGAATAACACGAGGCAAACGGATTTGCCATATGATATCCATATGAGCAGGGGACACCTGGCTCATTACATTATCGATATTTAAATGAAACAGTTTGTAAGCAATAATCTTATAGGCAATGTCAGGTGGAATTTTTACTGTGCCCAAACCAACTGCCAGTAACATGGAGAGTAAGGCAAGTATACCGAGTCCTGTCAGCAAAAATAAAAAAACATGATTCTTTTGGATGGCAGCATCGTATTCAATGGATAGTCGCTGTTTTAATTGTGTCATATTTGTAAAAAATCTCCTACTTCATTTTTGGGCAACGAACGGCAGGGTGCACCCCTTAGAATGCTATTGAGAAGAATCCTCAATACTCATTCTAAAGGGTGCTGCACTTTTTGTAAACCATACCATTTTAGATAAATGAATATGCACTGCCCGCCAACAATGGGGGCAGTGCATATTTGATTATAGTAGAAATTACATACGATGTTCTACGCCGACGTAGAAGTTTCGTCCTGGCATTGGATAGGTTCCAGGATACCCGTATCCATTGGTAGAACTTAGCTCATACGCCTTATTTGTCAAGTTATATCCTTTGAGATAAATACGCGTGTCAGGATTGATTTTGTAGTTAACGATCATATCAAGGGTCACGTAGGATTTAGAGGTGAATTCTGTAAGGCTACGACCCGTTGCACTTCGCAGGATAAGACCTGCATTCCATTGGTCCTGATCATACTGAACATTCAAACGATAACCATTTGGCTGGGTGTTACGAGCATAAGCTATATAGTCAGCTGATGTACTGTCTTTAATTTCAGTCTTATTGTAAGCGTAACCAACACTTACGTTCCATTGAGGTGATAATTCACGGGATAGATTTAAGTCTAATCCCTGTCTTTTTTCATTACTAACATTATAGTAATAACCAGGGATATAGCCAGAATCTCCATCTTTTCCAGCCATAAATTCTAGGGCATTTTTGAGACGACTGCTGTAGATACTGGCTTGCAGCTTTGTTCCATCGCCTAGTTTGGTATTGATACCTAGAGTCGTTGTAGTTCCTTCTTCCGGTTTAAGATTTGGATTACCAATTGTCCAGCCATTATCGACGAAAAGATCGAAGAGCGTAGGATTCTTTACATATTGTCCCCATGAAGCATAGACATTGGTAGTAGTATTTAATTCTTTATTTACCGTGACACGAGAAGTAGTATTACTGCCGATGATGCTATGATCGTCATAGCGCGTCCCGGCAGTTACTGACCAGTTATTTGCTAATGACCAGCGATTTTCGAGAAAGAGTGCTCTATTTGTATAGCCTTGATTAATGGAGATCTCGTCATCGATATGTTCTTCGCGCCAATCTGCACCACCAGTCAGGGTATGACCTTTACTAAGTTGCCAGTTTTCTTGCCAATTAAAGCCGTTAGAATAAAGATTAGCGATGGAGTCTAATGATTTAAAGTATTCTTGCTCAGTGGTGTTGCGATATACGCGAAAGAAATTTTCTGATCCCTTATTTTGTCCCCAATGATAAGTTAGTGCAACGTTATTATCCACTATTTTTCGATAGCCACCTGGGTATTGCCAGAAAGAGTATGCATTAGGAATACCAAAACCAGATTCATCATTCCCATGCTCTATATCCAGAGAAAGAGAATTTCCATTGCTAAATTCTTTATCTAGCTTCATCGTCATAAACTCTTGATCTATCTGACTATCTTGGCTAGTAATTGTTTTACCAGTTTTAGGGCTCTTATACTCAAAGCTATCTCTCTTTTTCTTTTCTGCAGTGATCAAATAGCCAATCCCATTTTCTCTGCCTTCGGTGGTGAGGCTATAACGACGTAGGCCCCAATTGCCAAATTCTGATGCAATGGAGGTACTGGGAGTTTTTGCTTTGCGGGTAATGATATTAATAATACCGCCGACAGCGTCACTGCCATATAATGAAGACGCAGGGCCACGGACAATTTCAATTCGTTCAATGTTTTTTACAGGCAAGATGTCCAGATTTACACCAGCATGGCTGTTGCCACTGATGACAAGGTGATCCCAATTCATTCTGCGGCCATCCACTAGGATTAATACGCGATCATCTCCATTGAGAACGGGAACGGTACTTTTACCGTTTGTCTGTAGTTCAACATTACTTTTGCTTAGAATGTCAGGTACGCTGGTAAAGCCGCCTTTTTCAATTTCTGTCTGGGTAATGATAGTAACATTTGCTGCAACCTCCGTCTGCTTTACAGGCATACGGTTGGCAGTTACCACATATTCATCGAAATTATAGGTTTCTTCTGTTGCAGAAGCTTCTTCAGCGGCTACGATTCCGGAAGTACTTAATACGATCGCACTGCTTAGCAGTGAGCATAATAATTTTTTTTGCTGCTTGTTAATGGTAATCTCTCCTTATTTTTCGCTATTGTAATTATAAAAATAGATAATGACCTTATGTAATAAAAATTATGAGGAAATAACAACCTTGTCGAATAATTGACTGACGGCAGTCAGTGTGTTGTAAAAAATATATGTATTATTTCTTCATAGCACGCTCCTTTCTTTTCCCGTATCACAATGAAAAATAGTTAAATAATATAAATTGCAGGGGATACGTGAATTATTTATTTGACGGTTAGTAAAAAAAAGAAATATAATAACCTACGGGTCATCAATCAGATTGATGGACCAATATCCAATTAATTTGACTGACGACAGTCAAAGTGATAAGATGTTAACCTGTTGAAGATGATAATCATGATCAATTACGATTATAGTCGTTTCAAAAATGTTAGTCAATACTAAATTACATTTTATTTTTAGATTATGTATAATCACAGAGGCATGGATTGATTCACTAGCTATAAAAGACAATGAGCAAGGCGATTTTTCGAATACTGAATTTTTATGAAAGTAGGATTTTTGCAAATGAGTAAGTTGAAATATTCTAACATGCCACTTATGATCTTGATTGTGAATATGTTTATTTCTCAAGTGGGGGTTGGGCTGATCATTCCGGTTTTACCTAAATTTGTGCAGGATTTTGGGGTAAATAACGCAACTCTTGGTTATTTGGTGTCGGCTATGGGATTCACCCAATTTTTATTTTCACCTCTTGCAGGTAAGTGGGCGGATCAGTATGGACGCAAAATTATCATTGTTTCTGGAATCGGTTTATTTAGTGTATCACAGTATCTTTTCGGCGTGGCTAACGAGTTGTGGATGCTGTATGTATCCAGACTGATTGGCGGAATTGGTATTGCCTTTACAACTCCGGCAATTACGGCCTATGTGGCAGATATCACCACAGAGGAAAATCGCGGCAAAAGCCTCGGCTGGATAGGAGCAGCCATGTCTTTCGGTGTTGTAATTGGGCCTGGCATTGGAGGTTTTTTGGCTGAATATGGCTTACGCCTTCCCTTTTATGTGGCTTCGGCTGCTTCGGCTTTCTCCATGATTGCAGCTTTTTTGTTGTTACCTGAGACTTTATCCCAAGAAAAACAATTAGTTGCCAGAAATTCCCTGATTAAAAGTGAAAATATCTTCTCACAGGTTGCGTTGTCTTTTAAGGCTCCCTACTTTTTTCTTCTGGTATTGATTTTTATTTTGACATTTGGGTTAGTGAGTGTGGAAGTGGTGTTTGGGATGTATGTGGATGTGAAATATGGATACACACCTAAGGATATAGCGATTCTACTTACGGTAGGTGTGTTAATGGGTGTTCTTGTCCAGGCACTATTGATTGATTGGCTGCTGCGCCGTTTTGGTGAAAAAAGCGTTATCAATATGAGTTTGGTTTTATCAGCGGCATCGTTAGCACTAATGCTGCTTCCAGGGAGCTTTGGGTACATACTTCTTGTAACAACACTTCATATTGCCTTCACTTCCATTTTACGCCCCGCAATTCATACGTTATTGTCCAAGATGGCAGGCGAAGAACAAGGCTTTGTGGCTGGAATGAGTAATACTTACACTAGTTTGGGAATTATCATTGGCCCATCCATTGCAGGAATCTTATTTGATATTCACATTAATTTACCCTATCTATTTGGTGTAACTCTTATATTGGTTAGTTTGGCAATACCTGCTTTGGCATTAAAAAAAGAAAAGCTAGCAGCCTGACGACTGCTAGCGGGAACCACAAAAGCACAATGCCGCAACCGCGAAGACACGAAACCGCTAGCGCGGACACGAAGAACATAAAGAAGAATCGTTATAAAAAAACTTCATAATTCTTCGCACTCTTCGCACTCTTCGCGTCTTCGTGTTTCAACGTGTTTTTTTCTTATTTTTAGAAGATCTCTAATCCAATTGGGCAATGGTCACTGCCCATGACATCAGGATAAATGGTAGCCTCTTTAATAGCGTCTCTTAATGTGTTAGACACTAAAAAGTAGTCAATACGCCAACCGATATTACGGGCTCTGGCATTCATCATATAGGACCACCAGGTATAGGCATCAATTTTATCAGGATATATATGGCGAAAGGTGTCGGTAAAGCCAGCTTCTAATAAAGCGGTCATTTTATCTCTTTCCTCATCGGTGAACCCGGCATTGCGCCGATTGGTTTTGGGATTCTTAATGTCGATTTCCTGATGAGCAACATTGATATCGCCGCAAATAATGACAGGTTTACTCTGATCTAGAGCGGTAAGATAGGTTCTAAATTCATCCTCCCATCTCATACGGTAGTCCAAGCGGAGGAGTTCTCGCTTGGAGTTAGGAGTATAGACGTTTACCAGAAAAAAATCTTCAAATTCCAAGGTTATGATGCGGCCTTCCTGGTCATGCTCCTCTATATTCAAACCATAGGTAACGGATAATGGTGTTATGCGTGTAAAAACGGCAGTACCGGAGTATCCCTTTTTTACAGCGCTGTTCCAATATTTTTCATATCCGATAAGTCCAATTTCAGCTTGGTCGGGATGCATTTTTGTTTCTTGTATACAAAAGATATCGGCATCTGCAGTGTTGAAAAAATCTTCAAAGCCTTTTGAAAGGCATGCTCTTAAACCATTAACATTCCATGATATTAATTTCATATATGAACCTCACTCTTAAAAAAATATATTGCTTTAAGTGTATGTGAATGACATAAAAAATGCAAGGATAAAGAAGACTAGTACCTTGTCAGCTTTAGATAATTCTTATTAAAAAAGCAGAGAAAATCCTTGTAAAATTAACGAAAACGTAATACAATGTATATCAGAGATAAACGATTGTTTTTTATTTGTATGGCAATTTTTGTAACTTAAAAATGAAACGTTTGAGTCAAAGGGGACTCTTCTACATGATTGTAGAAGAGTCCCCTTTTTATGGTATTAAAACTATGAATTTCTAGATAATAAATAAAGAGACCTTAACTTTTGTCCTGTAATGTTAGAATGTAAAGCGGCAAATGCGTTGTCAGTGAGTGATCATCTAAATAGAAGGATTTTAAAATAGGATAGGGTGAAGAATATGGTAAGAGGCATAGGGGAAAATAGCTTAACGAAAATTTTCTTGACACGAAGTTTCTTAGGACCAATATTTCGACCACTTTTGTATTCGAGGGAAGAATATATACACTATACCTTTTTAGAAGAAATCACAGTATTAACGCAGGATATAATGGCAATGCCAGACTTGGAGCAAAGAGGTCTTACTTATTATTGGTTAATTGAGGTTCCTAAATCATTATTTGAAGGGTTATTTATCATCGGGGATCATCATCAAAAAAAATGTAATCTCTCAGATTATACAAATGGTAAGGAAGGGGCTGGATTAGGCTATCTCACTCAAGGGTATATCTTGGCAATTTTGCCTTATCTAATGGAGAAAGATCAATTGGATCAGCTGATACATCCCGCAATAAATGATCTAGATAAACTTATTTTAATGATGCTTGGTCCCGAAAATCTGATTTTCCAATATCAAAACCATTTTGGACAGTTAATCAATGATACGCTTAAAGAGCCAATCAATGATATGATTTCGGTTTCCTATATACAGCAGGTTATTGATCATATGGAGAAAAATTCACTGGTTTCCAGGGATGAGAGCCAGCTGACTCAGATTCGGCAGGAAACAATAGAGTATTTCTTATGGAAGCTGCAGAATATAAAAATTTCTGCTGCTGCCATGGTTCGGTATTTCAAAGAAGCAGGAATTGGTAAGGCGGTTTAATTACCCAGTAAAGAAGGGAATTATTGAGGAACATGCAAACGATCTATCCATAGAAAAACCCAAACCGCAAGAAAACGGTTTGGGTTTTTCATAGCCTCATACTATACGCGAACATGGTTGGTTTATTGTTATCAGATTAAATAAGATGGGAGATGTGTGCTACTTCTAGCACTGCTAACATTACTGCAATAGCAGTGAAAGCGAAAGCGCCTAATTGAAGAACCATAAAATCAATCCTTTCTGTATCTTTTTCCCAAATGTAAAGAAGTTCTAAATAATGAGTACATATAGATTAAACTGACAATTTAAAAAATAGGATATAGCTTGCGTCTATAAGGCAATTCTAAGTTTAATAGATTGGAGGAGTATTATCAAATCCTTTCAGAGGTGGTCTGACCAGTATATCGCTCATTAGACAAAATTAGATAGAATTTACTTCTATTTTCTTAAAAATTCAAATATGGTCAAAAATTCAAACATAGCCAAACATTTGAATAAAGAAAACATTCAGAAATAAACAAATATTCTAAAAATAATCGTAAATTAATATAAATAGATAATATATAAATTGATTTCAAAGTAGTTGATTTAAGGGTAAAAGTTACAAAATGCAATTAAATTGAGAGAAAAAGGAGTTTTAATGGAATCAAAGGCTTCTTTATGATATAGTTTAAAAAATAAGTGAGTATGACACCCAAATGTAGTAAGGAACTTTTTAGGAGGTTAGAGTGGACCTATTTCTTATCGTAGTAAGTTTAGTTTTATTAATGTATTTTGCATATCGAGGTTATTCCATTATCCTCATCGCACCGTTATTTGCCATACTCGCATCAGTTGGGGAATTTCGATCCATGCCTGTTTACAGCGAAATTTTTATGACTAAGGCGGCAGAGTATTTTAAGACTTATTTTCCTATATTCCTGCTGGGAGCGGTTTTTGCTAAAATCATGGAAGAAGGTGAGCTGGCAAGCTCCATTGCAGCATTTATTTCTCGTTCATTAGGAAAAGAAAGAGCGATTTTAGCTGTTTTATTAGGGTGCGGTGTCTTAACCTATGGCGGCCTAAGTGTCTTTGTCGTCGTCTTTGTTATGTACCCTTTTGCAGCTTTATTATTTCGGGAAGCTGACATTCCAAAGCGCCTTATTCCGGCAACGCTGTGGATGGGGATCTTTACCTATGCCATGGCTTCGATACCAGGAACACCTCAAATTCAAAATATCATTCCTACGACCTTCTTTGGCACTTCAACTTGGGCATCGCCAGTGATTGGTATAGTAAGTGCAGTGATTTATTTTGCCTTAGCCTGGTTTTGGGTAACGTATCGTTTTAGGAGCTTAGCAAGTAAAGGAGAAGGCTATGGTAATCATGCTAAAAATGAGCCAGATCCTCTGGGAGAAAAAGAAATGCCTCATTGGGCACTTTCTGTCTTACCATTAGCAGCAGTTGTTTTAGTAAATTTGTATATGAGTAACCCCTTTGGCTGGAGTTGGGCTTATTCCTGGGATCCTGAAATGCTGGAGCCCTTTAAGAACTTACAATTATCTTTGCTCAGTTCCAGTGTGCAGAAAATATATGCAATCTGGTCTTTGGATATTGCCTTATTTGTGGGTATTATATTAGCTTTAGCCATTGGGTGGAAACCCATTCGTCAAAAAGGCAGAATGGTACATGTTTTTAACGCAGGAGCGTTGTCTTCGTTATCGGCAATCTTAAATACTGCATCAGGTTATGCATTTGGCAGCGTAATTGCGAAATTAAGTGGTTTTTTGATCGTTAAGCATGCATTAACGGATTTGCATATTGGATCGGGTCCACTGCTTTCTCAGGCAATCACGACTTATATTATGACAGCTTTGACAGGTTCCGCCTCTGGCGGTATGACAATTGCATTAGGGATGTTAGGGAATGAATGGCTTGTTTGGGCGCAATCCATCGGCATGTCCCCTGATCTTCTTCATCGAATGATTTGTCTTGCCTCCGCAGGGATTGATACCGTTCCTCATAACGGTGCATTAGTCACTGTTATTAGTGTTTGTGGTTTAACCCACAGGTCATCCTACTATGATATATTTATTTTAACCTTAATGAAGATGCTTGTACCTTTAATCTTTATCGCTTTTTATAGTTTGTTTGGCATAGGATAAAGACGGGAGTTTTAGAATGGTTTGTTATCGGATAAAAAGGGGGGAGAAGGTAATCAATACACGAAAGTAAAAATTTTTTTAGGTAGTTTAGGGGGCTTTAAACATTGGGTTGGCGTAGAAATCTTTGGGTGTTATCCATTGCAGTAATGTTATCAGGTTCAAGTTATACTATGGTCACTCCATTTTTGCCATTATATCTTTTGGATATAGGCGTAAGTCAGAGTGATGTAAATGTGTGGTCAGGCATTATCTTTTCCATCTCTTTTTTGGTTTCGGCCATAATGGCACCTTATTGGGGGCGGCACGCGGATAAAAACGGTAAACGACGTATGATTATGCGAGCTGGATTTAGCCTGGCAGTTGTATATTTTTTGGGCGCATTTGTTAGAAATCCTGTGGATTTATTGTTAGTCAGAATTCTGCAGGGCTTTGCTAATGGGTTTGTGCCGGCATCTATGGCGATTATTGCTTCATCTGTGCCAAAAGAAAAAATGGGCTTTAGTTTAGGTGTTATGCAGACAACACTTCTAATGGGTGGAATTTTAGGTCCGTTAATGGGCGGCAGCTTATCACATTTCTTCGGTATGCGTTTATCTTTTGTGATTGCTGCAGGGATTATATTTGTGGGAACCGTTGGCGTAGGCATATTGGTAAAAGAGCCGGTCAACAATGAACGGCCTAGTGAAGGCAGTATGTTTGATGATTTGAAGATTGCATTCCATAATCGAAAGTTAGTGGAAATGCTGCTGCTGCTTTTTGGTGCACAAATGATTAGTATGACATTGCAGCCTTTGATTACGTTGTATGTTGCCGAGCTCCAGGGAAATATGGAGGGGGTTGCGTTAACGGCAGGGATTATATATAGTATGGCCGGTATCGCCGGTGCGATATCGGCACCGATGTGGGGCAAGCTGGGGCAGAAAAAAGGTTTTATTCAGATTTTAGTGATTGCCTTTATCGGTGCAGGGATCTTTAATATGGGACAATTTTTTATAGTCAATATTTATCAGTTTAGTGTACTTCAATTCTTTTTTGGTCTATTTATCGTTGGCGTATATCCTGCTATCAATACAATTGCTGTAAATTCGACAGATAAAGCTTTTCAGGGGCGGATCTTTGGTCTTACAACTACCGCAAACCATCTGGGTTCGATGGTAGGTCCCCTTGTTGGCGGCATGATCAGTTCTTGGCTGGGAATTGGACCTGTATTTCTTTTCACCGGAAGCGTATTGATCATGATTGGATTACTTGTCTTCTTTAAAATTCCAAGGGCCACTGGGGTGATTAGTAAGGAAATGAAATAAATTCTCTGAAACGCGAAGACGCGAAGATCGCACGAAGAGGGCACATTATGTCCTCCGTACTATCTTCGCGACTTCGCGTTTCAAATGGTTTTAAGCTCTTTCCTTCTTAAGCCAAATCTTTATTATAGAGACCGCTGCGTAATTTGTAGACAATGGGTTCAAAGGCAACGCCGCGATCAAAGGCATCTTCAATATCGTTGCTGACGATCATCGCATCGCGCACAAAGTGAGCTGCACTTTCTACACTTTCTTTTAATGTATAGCCATTTACTACGCCTGCTGTAAGTACACTGGTGAAAAGGTCACCTGTACCATGCATATGGTAAGGAAGCAGATCAACGGCTGCTTCAAAGTAGGAGTGATCTTCGCTCATTGCGCAGTTATATAAGAAATTTCCTCTAACCACACCAGTTAATACGATGTTTTTAGCACCCATTTCAATGATTTCAGCACAGAGCTTGCGAGAGGTGTCGCTATCTATTTCACCATCAATATAATCTCTGCCTGTAAGAATATAAGCTTCTGTAAGGTTTGGTGTAACGATATCCGCAATACTGGCAAGCTCTCGCATGGTACTGCACATTTCGGGTGTATAGGTTTTAATGATTATACCGTTATCGCCCATGACAGGATCAACTATTTTTAAGGAGCATTTAAAATCCAGCATGAAATTTTTGACGATTTGAATTTGCTCTGCTGATCCCAAGAATCCGCTATAAGCGCAATCGGTCTTAAAACCAATTTCTTTCCAATGATTAATAAACTCATTCATTTGCGGAGTAAAGTCAAAGAATTTAAATCCTGGAAAAAGAGTATTGGTAGATAACAGGGCCGTAGGCAGAGGGCAAACCTCGATGCCAGCTGCTGAAATAACTGGGATTGCTACCGTAAGTGAACACTTACCATAGCCGGACATATCGTGAATTGCCACGACTCTTGCAAGTTTTTGTTTCATATTCATATCCTCCAGTATTTGTTTAATTGTGCTAGGGTGTGTCTGAAAACTAGCGGAATGGTCGATGGCGAGTAATTTTTGTGCCAGACGAGGCAAAACTTCGCAGGAATAATGGTTCTTATTTCAAGAAGTTTTAACGAAGTATGGCGCAAAAAGCGCCGTCAGTGGACGTTCTGATAGTTTTCAGACACGCCCTAACATAGCAAGAACATAATTATCCTATAGGTTAAGGGTTCCCAAAAGCATAATTGTATTATAAAATGAATTTGAACCTTTTGAAATATACAGAAATCATATTTTTGTTAGGTACAGTTTGGAGGACTTATGGATTTAATCGTATTTGACAGCCAGAGCAAAGAACCACTGTATATACAACTTTATCTATACTATAAAACTGCCATTGAGCAGAATAGGCTGAGGGAAAATGAAAAGCTGCCATCCATTCGAGGTCTTTCCAAAAGTCTTTCTGTCAGCAAAATCACAGTTGAAAAGGCATACCAGCAGTTGATGAGTGAAGGATATATCAAAAATTATAACCGTTCCCGATATACAGTAAATAGACTGGAGGAAATCGTTTTTAATACCCCTGCTGTTAGTATGGCAAATCAATATCATTATAACCAAGAGATACAAGAAGAAAAAATTCTCTATGATTTTTCAAGTGGAGAAATGGATAAGGAGGGATTTGATTTTTCCTTATGGAAGCGATACATTAGTAAAGCTTTTTTTCAAAAAGAGCGTCTTGTTGGATATGGCAATATTAAAGGGGAAGAAGAGCTGCGTAAAGAAATTGCAAAGTATATTGAAAAATCAAGAGGCGTATACGTTCATACGGAACAAATTATAATCGGTGCTGGCGTGCAAAGCCTTTTGAGCATGCTTTGCAGTATGCTTAAACTGGAATATAGCAGCATTGCTTTTGAAGAACCCGGCTTTAAAAATGGAAGACGTATTTTTGCAGATCATGCCTTTACGATTGTACCAGTGAAAATGAAGACAGATGGCATTGATACGGCAGAGCTTGAAAACAGTGGCGAAAGGCTTGTTTATGTAAGTCCTTCTCATCAATTCCCCACCGGATATATTATGCCCATCGGTAAAAGGTATCAGCTGCTCAATTGGGCAGAACAAAAAAATGGTATTATTATCGAGGATGATTATGACAGTGAATTTCGTTATTTTGGTCGTCCGATACCAGCGCTTAAGGGCCTTGATAATAGAGAACGGGTAGTATATCTGGGATCGTTTTCAAAGGTAATTCCACCCTCCATCCGTGTTAGTTATATGGTGCTGCCAGAGAAATTTTTAGGGATATATCAAAAGAAGTCTTCCTTATATAATCAGACAGCATCTACCATTGAACAGCTTGCCCTTGCCCAGTTTATGACAGATGGTAACTTGGAAAGGCAGATACGCCGTTTGCGTAAGCTATATTATGAAAAAAGAAAACTATTTTTAGAACAAATCCAAAATATTCTTGGTGAGAATGCCAAGATAAATGGCACGGAATCGGGTCTTCATGTGATCTTGAGTTTGAAATCCGAATTATCAGCTCAGGAATTAGCTGCAAGGGCTCTCGCAAATGGTTGTCGCGTAGCCTCAATTCAGGATTATTATTGGCAGCTATCACCAGAGAAGATGCCTCAAGTATTGCTATATTTTTCTAAGATACCTTCAAATCAGATGAAAGAGGGAATTATAAGATTAAAAGAAGCATGGTTTAGTCATCTAAAAACTTAATAAGTTGACAGTTAGTGGAAGCGTAAATATACTTATAGATAGAGTATTTTAATATTAGGGGGTAGCCATGAAGAACACAGTAATTCTCAATGCGGCGAAATTAGATTTTGATAACAAGCTGGACTTTTCTTCATTGTCCAATCTCACCACTGTGACTAAGTATGATGCAAGCAGCAATGACGAAATCCTGGAACGGGTTCAGGGGCAGCATATTGTTATCACGAAAGAACTGCCTGTAGGAAGAGATTTAATTTCTCAATTCCCATCTTCAGTAGAGCTAATTTGTGAAGCTGGCACAGGTTTCAACAATATTGATATTGCGGCAGCCAAAGAGAAAAATATTGCAGTCTGCAATGTTCCAAGCTACAGTACAGAGGCTGTAGCCCAGTTGGTGATTACCTTCATCTTGAATCAAAGTTCCTCATTAATTCGGCAGCAAGTAATGCTTCAAGAAAAGAATTTTGATAATTTTACAAAGCATTTACAAGTTCCGCATTTTGAATTACAAGGTAAAACTCTTGGTGTAATTGGTGCAGGGGCCATAGGAAAAGAAGTGATCAAGATTGCTCTAACCCTAGGCATGAACATTTTGGTATACAGCCGTACTCCTAAACCTTGGGGGGAGGCGAAGGTGCAATTTGTTTCTCTTGCAGAACTTCTTACCCAAAGTGATTTTGTAAGTATTCATTGTCCTCTTACATCAGAAACAAAACATCTTATTAATAAAGATAAACTAAAGCAAATGAAGCCAACGGCTTTTATTATAAATTCTTCGAGAGGGCCTATTATAAATGAGGTCGATTTAATTGAAGCTTTGCAGCAAGGGATCATTGCAGGTGCGGCACTTGATGTACAGGACCCAGAGCCGCCGGAACTAAACAATCCTTTATTTTTTATGGATAATGTAATCTTAACGCCCCACATTGGCTGGAGGCGTTTGGAATCAAGACAAAGGCTGATTGGGCTTATGGCTGAGAATATTGAATCATTTCTTCAAGGCAAACCATTGAATGTTGTAAACGGTGTGCTGTAATTTCTCAAACCGTAATTCTATCCTGTAGATCATATTGTAAATGAGCAAAATAGTCCTTTAGGAAGCAGATCTTCTAAAGGACTATTTTTATTTCTATAAATAAAGTAAAGAATATTTTTTTTGTAGAAAGACTTTGCATTGAGGGATATACTAGTGATAATGCAATGATCTCTATTTAGAATCTCAATTTAATAATCGGGAGTGTTATGATGAAACTAATCGTCGCCGTAGATGAGCAGTGGGGTATTGGATGCAAAGGGCAGTTGCTGGTGACAATTCCCGCAGATATGCAGCATTTCAAAGAGAAAACCAAAGGAAAAGTGGTAGTAATGGGTAGGGAGACATTTGAATCACTGCCTGGACCCAAACCCCTTCAGGGACGAATTAATATTGTGCTGACCAACAATATAAAGCTGCATTGGGAAGGCGTTACCCTATGCCATTCTTTGCCACAACTGTTCACAGTCTTATCTTCCTATCGTAGTGAAGATATTTTTATCATTGGAGGAGAATCCGTATATCGGCAATGCCTGCCCTATTGCTCAGAAGCTTATATTACTAAAATCAGTAATATGCATCCTGCTGATACATGCTTTCCCAATTTAGACAGCCGACCAGAGTGGCAGTGCATAGAAGAGAGCTCCGTACAGAGTTATAAAGATAGTACCTATCGATTTACAACTTATATAAATCTGGAGCAGAGGGATTGGAGGGAGTTTGGGTGGCAGTGATTCATTTATCCAAAGAATTAAAAAAACAAGCTGTTGATGATTTAAAGAAATATTTTATGGAAAAGCGAGAGGAGGAAATTGGGCAATTAGGAGCAGAATTATTATTAGATTTTATGGTGGAAAAAGTGGGTGCAGTGATTTATAATCAGGCAATAAAAGACGCACATGCCTTTATGTTTGAAAAAGTGGAAGATCTATATGCACTTGAAAAGAACCATCGTTTGTAGAAGGATGACAGAAAGAGGAATAGCGTTGCGTATATAAAGAGATTGTGGTAGAATTTAGGGAAAAACGTAAATACTCACTGTCTTATAAGAAATCACCTGATGCATGAATTCAAGAAAGGCAAATGATTCATGAATGTAGGGAAGCAATGATGAGGAGTTTATAATATGATAATTAAACCAAAGTTTCGCGGCTTTATTTGTACTACTTCACATCCTGCCGGATGTGCTCATTCTGTACAAGAGCAGATAAATTATGTTAAACAGCAAAAGCCCATTCAAGGACCGAAGAAGGTTCTTGTAATTGGCGCATCAACGGGATATGGTCTGGCATCAAGAATTGTTGCTACCTTTGGGTCAGGCGCAAGTACGCTTGGCGTTTTTCTGGAAAAGCCAGCTTCCAATGGAAATACAGCTACTGCCGGGTGGTATAATACTGCAGCATTTGAAACAGCAGCAACAGAGGCAGGGTATTATGCGAAAAGCATTAACGGTGATGCTTTCTCTGATCAGGTGAAAGAGAAGACGATTGCATTGATTAAAGAAGAATTGGGGCAAGTCGATCTGGTCGTTTACAGTATTGCTGCACCAAGAAGGACGCATCCTGTTAGCGGCGAGATGTTTACGTCTGTCATTAAACCCATTGGAGATTCTTTTACAAGCAAAACGGTAGATATGAATTCCAATGAAATTGTCGATGTGACCTTAGAGCCAGCCAGCGAGCAAGAAATCCGCAGTACTGTAGCAGTCATGGGCGGTGAGGATTGGGAGCGATGGATGCACCATTTAAAAGAGGCTGGCGTTCTTGCTCCTGGAGCTACTACCATAAGCTATTCCTATATTGGTCCTAAGATCACCTATCCAATTTATAAAGAAGGTACTATCGGAAGAGCAAAAGATCATTTGTATGCTACCAGCAAAGAAATAAACAAGCAAATTCAAGATATAAATGGCAGAGCATTTGTTGCTGTAAATAAAGCACTGGTTACTCAGGCAAGTGCAGCAATTCCCGTTGTTCCTTTATATTTAATGTTATTAGCAAGAGTATTGGGTAAGAAGGGGCTGGATGAAAACTGCATTGAGCAAATGTACCGTCTGTTAGCAAGTCGATTGTATTGTGCAGAGAAGTTGCCTAATGGGGATCATTTGATTCGTATTGATGATTATGAAATGCAAGATGATGTGCAAGCTGAGGTTTCTGCCTTATGGGAAAAGGTTTGTAGCGGTGAGATTGATATTATTCCTGATCTTGAGAAATACCGTAAAGAATTTTTTAAATTATTTGGTTTTGGTTTTGATGATGTGCAGTATGAAGAAGATGTGAGGGAAGAGGTTCCTATTTTAAGTATTAAATCCTAGCAGTTTCCCTGTATATAAAATGTATTATAAGTCAGAAGGTCCTGCACGTCTTATGCAGGACCTTCTGACTATATGTATAGATTATAGTTTGAAAGCAAAAAGGCAGGATATGCCTTTCATTGTATAGTTCTCTTTGCCAGTAATATGAGCACCAGGTACTTTTAAATCCACGTCTTTTACTTTACGTTCAGCGTAAGAAACATTAAAAGTAGTAGACTTTGACATTTTGTAGCTAACACCAATTTCCTTTAAGGACACATCTTTACCTCCCAGTAAAGTGGCAAATAAAGTGTAGTTGTCATTAAGTTTATGAGTACCAGTAAAACCAAAGTGCAAAGCTGACTTAGAAGCACTCGAGACAAAGTCGCCATAAGAAATTTTAGTATACTCATAGCCAGTAATAAAGGTTAGATTAGGATTTACTTTATAAAGAAAATTCAAATCACTAGGCTCTGCTTTGGCATAAGATGTCATTGAGATAGGACCCACCGGGATAGTGGTTCTTTCAGATTTGAACATCCCATGTTTGAACTGTACTGCAAAACGATCATTTACACCTGCAGTCGCTGTGGCTTTAAATCCAAAATCACCAACGACGTCAGCTGAAACTTTCCCTCTGCCGCTAACTTTTGAATCAAGTGTACTGCCGATTTCCACGCTAATGGCACCTTTTTCAAATTCAGTTACGGGAGAGGCATAAACGATACTGGTGGTCATGAAAAGCCCTGTTGTGAGTGTGAATAGAGCGATTAACTTGCGCATATTTCCTCCTTGAAATGGGATTCGATTTTTGTCATTTATCAGATATAATAGTTTTATCGGGACAAAATGAGTATTTTCGACACAATGCCTATTTTATCATAAAAAAATGCAGTTAGAAATGAGAGACTATTTAGTCGCCAAAAGATTATAACAAAAAATCGCTACTCATCTTTTTAAGGGAATAAGTAACGACTTTTTATATGAATTTTACGATAGTAGGAGAGAATTTCAAAATTTCAAGGTTGCGCCAATCCCTACGCCACTTTTGTTTTCACCTTCGTCAGGCATGTAAGTGTGATAGGTAAAGTTGATGTCTGCATTGTAAGTGATTTTGAAGTTGGCACCAACTTGCAGTTCTTTAAACTCCTTCCCCGCAATTAGTGAGGTGTATCCTTCCCACTCGGGTGCAATGGGACCGTTTATAGCCATTCCCACATATACTTTGGCGTTGGAATCCACATCATTGCTGCCGATAATTCCTCTGAAGTTGTTAGCAAGTTGCAGCTGTCCATAGATAGTATCCATGTTGCTGCGATGATCCCAATTTACATTTTGTAAGCCTAATGTAAAATTGTCAGCCAGCTTGTGCTCAAGATAAAATGTGTTGTTACCTATGCCAGCAGCAGTTTGACCCTTATCCAGATCATTGACTGGAGCAGACAAGCCAGTACCGGTTACAGTAAGAAGTGAAGCTAAAATAATTAGGATTTTTTTCAAAAATAAGACCTCCAAGAATGCTATGTATTCCATCTGAATTCGAGCTCCACTGATCTGGCGGACCTTTAATTGGATAAGGAACCAATGTGAATATAACAAACTAAAAATGGTAGGTCAATGAGTAAAATCTTCCAATTCCAGGCTGTAAAAATAGTTTAAGAAAGAAGGTAGAGTAGATGTTAATTGATAAGCATACAAATTTTTCTAAAGAGAAATTATCCTTTAATGAAATTGATGAAGGTTTTACTACAAAAGAGGCGATAGCAGAGGCAAAACGCTGTTTGAACTGTCCAAAACCCTTATGTCGTGGTGGCTGCCCTATTGAAAATGAAATTCCTAATTTTATTCAGGCTTTGGCAAAAGGGAATGTTGGGGAAGCGAGTGCTATTATCGCTCAGCGCAGTAATCTTCCTGCGGTTTGCGGGCGGGTTTGCCCACATGAAAAACAATGTGAGGGCGCCTGTATTCTTAATAAAAAGAATCGCGGGATTCAGATTGGCAAACTGGAACGCTTTATTGCTGACTTTGATGCTGAAATGGGTATTGAGAGACCTAAGCCTGTCCCCGGTATACAGGGGAAAGTTGCAGTGATTGGCTCGGGACCGGCAGGATTGACCGTGGCCGGTGATTTGGCAAAATTAGGGTTTCAAGTCGTTATCTTTGAGTCCCAAACCGAGGCGGGCGGTGTCTTACTGTATGGTATTCCAGAATTTCGCTTAAGCAAGGAAGTGGTTCGCCGGGAAATAAAAAGAATTGAAGATTTGGGCGTGGAAGTTAAAACCGGCGTTGTAGTAGGACAGGATATGACAGTGGATCATTTGTTTGCAGATGGTTTTGACGCCATTTTCATTGGTACAGGGACTGCTCTGCCCAGGATTCTTGATATTCCCGGCAAAGATCTGATTGGGGTGATACAGGCAACCTACCTTTTGAGAATGGTTACCTTAATTCGTACGGAAAAAATCGATCGCAAAGAAACCCCGATTAATACCCGGGACAAAGTGATAGTAGTTGGTGCCGGTAATGTTGCCATGGATGCTGCTCGTACAGCTATTCGTTTAGGAGCTTCCAAGGTTACTGTCATCTATCGCCGTACAGAGGAAGAAGTGACTGCTCTACCGTCAGAGATGGAAGCAGCAAAAGCGGAAGGAGTAGAGTTTCAGTGGCTGTCCAATCCGACTGCCATCTTAGGAACAGAACAGGTTACGGGGTTAGAGTATGAATTGCAGGAGATCGATGAAAATGGCAAGTTACGGGGCACAGGAGTGAAAGAAATAATAGAGGCCGATAAGATCATTCCAGCCATTGGTCAGCGTCCTGCAGCTAGAATCGTATCTACTACGGAAGGTATCGAAGTAAGCGACAATGGATATGTGATCACACGGGAACGTCCTTACGGTATGACTACGCGCAAAGGTGTCTTTGCCGGGGGAGATGTAGTACATCAGCCAGCAACCGTTGTTCTAGCTATGAAGGAAGCAAAGAAACTGGCAGCAGGGATCGCTCAATATGTGGATGCCAAAAAATTATTAGAAAATTGCTAAAGGGAGCAGGGGTTTATAAGCTGTAATTCATGTTTGTAAAAAGAAAAAGCTGAGCATAATGCTCAGCTTAAATTATTTTAGCTGCCTCTGTTATAAAACTCTTTCTTAATAAATTTAACACATTTCTTTAATGTTATTTCAAGTTGCTCGTAAATCTCAGATGTGTCTTTATTTTCTTTCATTAAACAGTCAATCTCTTGACTTAGTTCTGAGATAGCGTTACATAACTGATCATATTCTATTTTCTTTTGAGCTGATAATTTAATTTTCATATAACCCATTCCTTAAGGCAAAGTCGCAAAGATATCCATATTATAACATTAATTTCTAAATGATAGCAATATATTGCGAAATTAAAGAAGTGCGTTAACTTCACTATCTCTCCTATAATGAATATAGACCAATTATAGAGGAGTGCAGCATTGAGAAAAAAAGATAAAGATAAGTATTTCGATACATATAAGGAAATTGGAAGAAGGATTTCCTTCTTTAGAAATCTACGTGGTTTAAGTCAGGAAGAGCTTGCGGCGAAGGTAGATATTAGCACAAGTCATTTGAGTAAGATCGAAGCCCCGAATACCAATACAAGTTTTTCATTAGACATATTATTGGTAATTGCAGATGGTCTAAACGTTCATGTTGCCGCATTTTTTAATCCGCCTGAAATGTTTAATCCATTTGTAAGGAGCGCAGAGAATTATAAGCAAAAATAAATGAGCACCAATCTTTGGATCAGTGCGCAGACTGTAGACAAAAGAAAATCACTCCTGCTGATATGGTATAATAAACCCTATTGGTAAGAGTGATTCTAATATATACGTGAAAAAAGTCGAGCCTCTCAAAAGCAAATCAAGTTTCTTATTTGCATTCGTTGAAGATGGTTTAAAATCAATAAAATGACACACGAAAATTTGAGGAAAGGATTCCTCTATTTTCGTGTGTCATTTTTCTTACAGCATGATAGATACTATCTGCAATTTTAAAAGAGAATAGCTTACTTTTTCAAGGGAAAAGCTGTCACATTTTCTTGCATCTTCTTTGCAGGGGAAGCTCTATTAGTTCATTTTTGCCATAATTTTTGTGAAAGATGTTAAACTTCTGATTATTCAAATAATCATGTAGAATAAAAATGGAAGTGGGGGTGAACATGATGTTGCTAAATGAACGCCGTTGTAGTGTACTTCTAGATATTTTGGAAAATGAAGGCTGGGCTCGGATTCGAGATTTAGCTCAGCGATTTCATGTTAGTGACCGCACCATTCGTTATGATCTGGATGTAGTGGATGATTTTTTGCAATTTAATAATCTATCATCACTGATTCGCAAACAAAACGGTGGTGTGAAGTTTGTCGAATCCACAGAAGAGAAAACAAAACTATTAAGATTGTTTCAACATTTAGGGTTATATCAGTATGTATTGTCATCGAATGAACGACTGCAGAAAATTTTAGCCGAGTTATTGTATGTTAAAGATTATATTAGAATCAATGACCTTGCAGCTATTTTATATGTCAGTCGGGGAACCGTCATCAAGGATTTACAGAAAGTGCGCGAGTGGCTGGAAAGAAGGCAGCTAGAATTACGCTCCATACCTAAATATGGAATCAAAGTTGTAGGACCGGAACGAGAATACCGTCAAGCTGTTGTAGAACTGCTGCGCAAAAATCTGTCGTTGTCCTATATGTTGGAATGGATCACGATACCGGAACCTAACTTGAGTGATAGCCAGCTATTTAAATGCTGGCTGGAGAACATTGATGTAGCCTTTCTGCAAACCTATATTCGTCGGTTGGAAGATGAGCTTAAGGTTGTCTTTTCAGATGTCGCATTTAGTGGGCTGGTAATTTACTTAATCGTCTCCATTCATCGAATTAGAGCGGGGCGCGATATTGTTGGCCGGCAGTCAGAATTGGAAGTACTGCAGAGCTCACGTACCTTTGCCGTTGCCCTTACCACCATTCCACTTTTGGAAGAACGATTTGACTTATCCATTCCCCTTGATGAAGTCAGCCTTTTTACGGAGTATATTTTAGGAAGTAATGTTGCATCTTCAGCGGTCGAAGAACAAGAGAGCAGAACGGAAATACAAATGCTGGTATGTAATCTCATTGCACGGGTAAGTCAGGATGTACCCTACGATTTGACAGAAGATCATCAATTATTAGAAGGACTTTTGGAAGAAGTTCGCCCTACATTGTTTCGAGTAAAATATGGATTAAGTTTAGAGAATCCTTATTTGGATGAAGTCAAGTCCAATTATCCGCTGTTATTTGAATCAGTAAGAAAACATACGAATTCTTTGGCTGCTTATATTGGCGGACAACTGTTAGATGAAGAAATCAGTTATTTGACGGTTCATTTTAGTGCTGCACTTGAAAGAATGAAAAACCGGGATAAAATCCAGCCTTCAGTACTTGTCATCTGTGCGGCAGGTACGGGAACAGCTAATTTGTTAGCATCCCGTTTACAGTATTTATTTGACATAAAAATTGTCGCAATAGCACCTTGCCGTCAGGTTCAAATGCTGTTAGAGATTCATCATGTAGACATTATTGTATCTACAGTGCCAATTCCCACCGTTTCGATCCCCATACTGATTGTTAACCCTCTCTTACCGCCTCATGATATTGCATTATTAGAAAATCACATGGACAAAGCAAAAGGAACATCTTCTGTTGACGATCTTGTGAAGGTAATTGAAAAATATTGCAGCATTCAAGATTACCCCCAATTGCGCCGCGAATTAGACAGCGTGCTGAATGCTACATTAGAAGAAACACAGATGGATTCTGATCCGCCATCGCTGTCTCAGCTATTGCCTGCCTCGAATATTAGATTAAATGTGTCTGTCCAAAATTGGCGGGATGCTATTTATGAAGCAGGGAATGTATTGTATCAAGAGGGATATAGTGAACCAATATACGGACAAGCAATGGTTGATGTAGTCGATAAGATGGGACCTTATATCGTATATTGGAAGGGCATTGCCCTCCCTCACGCAGATATTGATTGTGGAGTAAAAAAATCAGGATTTAGTTTTATTAGGCTTAAGGAGCCTGTTGCTTTTGGAAAACCGGAAAATGATCCAGTGGATATGATTTTTGCTCTGGCAGCAGTGGACCATTCCTCTCATGTCATTGCATTGTTGGAATTAACCAATATTCTCAGTGATGCAGACAAGGTAGCCTGTCTTCGCAGTGAAAATGAAACCGAAAAAATAACCCAAATGTTTTTGTCCTGGTCTAGTACCTAATCTGTTGTTAAAAAGACTGCTAAAGCAGCAGCGTTTTTAATGCTGATGAGGTACTAGGGACTAAGGTAATTTGATATAAATTCTCCCGGCATATTTATGCTGAGGTTAGGATAGAGTAGGAGGCTAGAAAAATGAGTAGCAATCAAGTTTTATCAGCAGATTTAATTATATCGCAATTAGAGGCTGCAAACGTTAAGGAGATCATTGAGTCTCTCGGAAATAAGCTGCATGCTTTTGGTTATGTGAAGGATTCTTATGTACCAGCAGTGATAAAGAGAGAAGGAATATTTCCCACGGGTCTTCCTCTTGGCAATATTAATGTAGCCATTCCTCATACCGATGTAGAGCATGTGAATAAGCCAGCTATCGCAGTCGCTACGCTGGCTCATCCAGTAGCTTTTGGCAATATGGGTGATTCAGGAAATACATTAAAAGTTAGTATTGTGTTTTTATTGGCAATGAAAGAACCTCATGCACAAGTGGATTTATTACAGAATTTAGTTGAAACCTTTCAGAATCCTAAAGTTTTAGAAATTTTGCTGGGGGCAACTAACCCAAAAGAAATTGAGGAAATTTTAAAGCAGTATTTAAAGCTAAAGGAGGTGCATTAAATCATGGAACGCGCCATTGATCGTCTGGAGCCTTATCAACGGGCCATCGCCAAAGTACACCTTGCATCTGCAGGAATATCACTGGATGCACTGGATGGTAAACCCTTAATTGCTGTTGCAAATAGTTGGAACGAAGTATGTCCCGGACACGAGCCATTATTGAAGCTGGCTGAAGCTGTTAAGGCCGGCATACGGGCAGCAGGCGGGGAGCCAATTGAATTTAACACCATTGGTATGTGTGATGGTATTAGCCAAGGGCATCTTGGTATGCGCTATACATTACCTCATCGTGATATTATCGCTGATTCTGTAGAAGTAATGGTTCTTGGTCATGGAATATTTGATGGAATCGTATTACTGGGCTCCTGTGACAAGATTATTCCAGGTATGATGCAGGCGGCCCTGCGGATCAATCTTCCAGCTGTGATCGTCACCGCTGGTGCTTCTGTACCGGAATGTAAGCCATCAGATTCGAAACACCTGCGTACGAAATTCCTTGCAGGTGAGATTACAGAACGTCAACTAATTGAGGGGTCACTCCAATATTATTCTGGTCCTGGAGTATGTCCGTTTTTTGGCACTGCCAATACGATGGCTGTTCTCTGTGAAGCTATGGGATTGATGCTGCCAGGCAGCAGTGTCCTTCCAGCGCCAACCAGTGCCCGGCGGTTTTCCGCTGAACAATCCGGCAGGGCGGTAATGGATATGATTAAGCAAGGCATCAGACCAAGGGATATTGCCACAACAGATGCATTTTATAATGGGCTGGTGGTATTAAATGCCTTAGGCGGTTCATTGAATGCCTTTCTGCATCTTCCAGCCATTGCTGCTGAGGCAGGTATCTCCTTATCCTGGGACAGCTTTGAAGAAGTGAGTGATAAGACCCCGCTATTGGCGGCACTTGTGCCAAACGGTAACCAGACGGTGTACGATTTATACCGTGCTGGCGGCTTACCTTCGGTGCTTAAGGAACTCCAGTCGCTGCTTAAAATGGAAGCCAGAACCGTAGGCGGAATAACCATTGGTGAGGTTGCCCGCAGCGCTTCTGAAGGGGATCGGGATGTGATTAAGGCTTTTGGCAAGCCTCTTGCTCCAACGGGTGGTGTTCAAGTATTGTATGGCTCTATGGCACCGTGCGGGGCATTGGTCAAGGCTTCTGCGGTACCGGAAGAGCAGCACGTATTTACTGGGCCAGCCATTGTATTTGAAAGTGAGGAGGCATGTCATACTGCCTTGCATAAGAATAAAATTAAGTCTGGTCAAGTTGTGGTTGTCCGTTATGAAGGACCTAAAGGAGGTCCTGGCATGCGGGAGCTGCATCGGGTTACGGAGGTACTAAAAGGGGTTCCCAATACGGCGTTAATAACAGATGGTCGTTTTTCCGGGGCCAGTGCAGGATTAAGTATTGGGTATTTATGCCCCGAAGCAGCAGAAGGCGGGCCGATTGCCTTGGTTGAAGACGGTGATACCATAACGATTAGCCTTAAAGATGGCACGGTTCATCTTAAGGTTGATCCAGCAGAAATGGAGCGCAGGCGTCTTAATTGGCAGCCGCTGGTGAAGGAAACTGGCTCAAATTTGCTGCTTAGGTATAGCAAGCAGGTTGGTCCAACTGTCAAAGGAGCAATCTGGGGACTATAAATAGTATAAAAATAGTAAGGGGGATTTTGTAATGGCAAAACGAGTATTAGTATTATGTGGCAATGGGGTGGCAACTTCTACGGTGGCTTGTAAAAAGATTCAGGATTATATGGCAAATGCCAACGTTCGCTGTGAAGTAATTCAGGCAAAAATCGGAGAACTGGCTTCGTATGCGGATAAAGTGGATGTAATAGTCTTAATGGCCATGGGGGCAACACTTCCTGATACCGTAAAGACACCTTTGATTAAAGGGCTTCCTTTTCTTACTGGCATGGGACTAAAAGAAACCTTAGAAGAAATTAAAAAGCATTTACAATAACAAAATAGCAGGGAGGGATAAATATGGAAACGATTGCAAGTTATTTTAAGATAATATTTGATATTGGACCTAATGTAGTACTCCCGTTTTTTATATTTTTATTTGCCTTGGCGTTAGGGACTAAGGCCAGCAAAGCCATTCGGGCAGCTATTTTCATCGCAATTGCGCTGATTGGTATTAAAATGGTTGTTGCCTTTATGGGTGATAATTTAGGTCCGGCGATGAAGGCGCTTTCCAAAAACTCAGGGCTCAAGCTGGATATCATGGATGTGGGCTGGGGTGCTGTTGCAGCAGCTATCTGGGCTACGCCTATGGGGGCCATTGGCATTCCAGTACTGTTGATCTTTAATCTGGTATTACTTTATTTTCGTGTAACGAAAACGTTAATGGTTGATATTTGGAACTACCATCATTTAATAACTGCTGGTGTCTTAACCTATTATGCAACGGATAATGTATATCTTGGATTTGTGGGAATGATGCTGGCTGCTTTCATAACCTGGCTGACAGCTGACTGGGCTGCTCCTTTCTTGCAAAAATTTTATGGCCTGCCAGGAATCTCGATGCCAACCTTGTCTTCTATATCTGAGCTGGTCATCGCAGCGCCGATCAATGAGTTATTGGATCGTATTCCTGGTGTGAAAAATATTCGCGGTAATTTTGATTCGGTGAGGAAATACCTTGGTTTGTTTGGTGAACCTGCAGTACTGGCTGTAATCATTGGACTGATTATCGGAATCATGGCTAAATATTCAATAAAAGATTCCTTAAATTTGGCGATGAACTTAGCTGCTGTTATGATTATTCTACCGAAAGTAGTTGCTATTCTAATGGAAGGTTTAATGCCAATACAAGAAGCTAGTAGTGAATTTTTGCAAAAACATCTTGGAGGCCGGGAGATATTTCTTGGTTTGGATTCAGCGATTTCAATTGGGCATCCTTCCGTTTTAACCGCAGCATTAATTTTAACTCCATTTGTATTAGTATTGGCAGCTATTTTACCAGGAAATCAGATGCTCCCTTTTGCAGATATTACAGTCATACCTTTTCGGATTGCTTTTGTTGTGGCACTGGTTAACGGCAATGTATTCCGTACCTTGGTTATCGGTGCAGTTGTATTGGTACAAGTACTATTGTGCGGTACTGTAACTTCCCCTGTTTTGACCAAAATATTTTTAGCCGTAGGTGGCACAATGCCAGAAGGGGCTGTAGGCGTTGCCTCTTTCTCTGGCGGTTCCTTATTTGTTACCTATGCAATTATGCAGACTTTATCCTTTATTTTGAGCGGTGTGATTATTTCCGCAGTAGTTTTTGGCCTCTTTTTATTAGTGGCAAAATCCCAGCAGCGCAAAGCAATTAAGTTAATGGAAGAGGAAGAAGAAAACACGTATGCTGCGATACAAAACAAGTCTGCACCGCTATAAAGAAGACTTGATTCAGATGGAGTTTTAACTCCACCTGAACCTTTAGTCGCTCTTAACTCCCCCTTGGAGAAGAGGGGAGTCGGATAAACAATAAAAAAGAAAGGAGTGGTGTTTATGCATGCTGTATTGGAACATGTGGCTCAAAATGGTGTAGTAGCCATTCTACGCGGTGTTGATCCTGGCATACTTGTGCCCCTCGGACAAGCATTGGCAGACGCTGGTGTAGGAGCAATTGAAATAACATTAAACAGTGAGGGTGCTCTTCAGGGGATCACGGCACTCAAGGAAGCAATCGGTGAAAAGTTGCCAATTGGCGCTGGGACAGTCATGACAGGCGAAGATGCTCACGCTGCGATCAAGGCCGGTGCGACCTTTGTGCTAACGCCGCACCTTGCCGAAGAAACACTAGCTGTTTGCTGCCAGGCCAACATTCCCGCAGTAATTGGTGTAATGACACCAACAGAAGCTGTAAAAGCCTATGAGTTAGGCTGCGAAATGGTGAAAATTTTTCCGGCAGCATCTATCGGAGCTAACTATTTTCGGGAACTGCGTGGTCCATTACCCCAGATTGCAACTATGGCAGTTGGTGGTGTGAACAAGGATAATGCTGTAGAATTTATCAAAGCTGGTGCAAGGGCTGTCGGTGCTGGCGGTCAGCTTGTAGATTTTGCCGCTGCAGCAAGGGGAGATTGGGAAGCGGTCAAGCGTAAAGCCAATGAAATTGTTGCTGCTGTTCATGCGGCTAAGCATGATTAGTGTTGTTTTAACAGTTCACCTTTGATTGGAAATAAAAAGACTCAGGCATCTGCCGATGTCTAGAGACTTGGCAGATGCCAAGTCTCTTTTGTTTTAACTATAAAATACATGGAGGAATGATCATGTATAAATGGAAAGTTGTTGTTACGGCAGTTACATTTGCTAAAGCTGACCCTGAGCCTCTGCAGCGTTTACAGGCAATAGGGTGTGAAGTTATTATGAACTCATTGGGTAGACCCTTGACGGAAGGTGAAATGATAAATGCTGCCCAGGATGCAGATGCTTTAATTGTAGGCAATGATAAAGTTACAGGCAAAATCATTCGCTCCTGCGCCCGTTTAAAGGTAATTGCTAAGCATGGTGTGGGGGTAGATGGTATTGATAGTAAGACCGCAGCTGAATGTGGTGTAGTGGTGACAAATGCTCCAGGCGTGAACAGTCATGAGGTTGCTGATTTGACTTTTGGATTACTCCATATGTTATCACGGGGGTTATATATTGCGAATGAAGCCACAAAAAGCGGGCATTGGCTAAAGCCAATGGGCGTAGGTCTTTGGGGTAAAACGATTGGTATTGTTGGTGTCGGGAAAATAGGTCTAGCTGCTGCTTATCGTGCAATGGGCTATAAGATGAAGATTCTAGGGTTTGACTGTGTGAAGCGACCAGAGGCAAAGGAAATTGGCCTTGATTACGTTGCTCTTGATCAATTGCTGCAGCAATCTGATTTTGTGAGTCTTCATTTGCCTTTAACGAATAAAACCCGCAATATTCTTGATGATGGCAGATTGGGTTTACTTAAACCAGGGGCGATTCTGATTAATACTGCCCGCAGTCAATTGGTAGAGTATGAAACATTGTATAAGGCATTACTTGACGGTCGTATTCGTGGATATGGTGTAGATGTGTATGATTTTGAACCTCCGCAGCTGCACCCTATGTTTAGTTTAGAAAATGTTATTTTGACGCCCCACTTGGGGGGAACCTGCAATGAGTCAAATATTCGCATGGGAAATACCGCCGTAATTAACGTAATTGCAGTATTAGAAAAACGTACCCCTCCTAATCTGCTTGCAATTCATGATGAGTTGCAAGCCTTACCTTCTTAACTGATCCCTGCTTTGTAAACCACCTGTTTATGAGCCGTAATTCACTGTTGGTAAAAAGAAAAAGCTGAGCATTATGCTCAGCTTACTTTATTTTAGCAGTCTCTGTTATGAAACTCTTTCTTAATAAATGAACACATTGATTTAATGTTGCTTCAAGCTGCTCATAAATCTCGGATGCGTCTTTATTTTCTTTTATTAAACAATCAATCTCTTGGCTTAGTTCCGAGATAGCATTGCATAATGTATCATATTCTATTTTCTTTTGAGATGATAGTTTATGATGCACATAACCATTCCTTTTGAAACTGCTTAAATGTAATCCAAATTATAACATATATTTCTTTATATTAGCAAGATTCATTCTAATTTAAAGAAGTGCATAAAGTTGTATTGCTCTCTATAATTAATAGTACTAATTAATGGGAGTGTAACCTTGTGCGAAAAAGAGATAACGATAAATTCTATTCAGTATATAGAGAAATTGGTAGAAAGATTGCATTTTATCGTAATCTTCGCGGTTTAAGTCAGGAAGAGCTTGCAGCGAAAGTTGATATTAGCACAAGCCATCTTTCTAAGATAGAGGCTCCAAATACAAATATAAGCTTTTCACTTGATATGCTTTTGTTGATTGCTGAAGGTTTAGACGTGGATATCGCAGCATTCTTTAATTCAACAGAAGTTCAAAATCCTTATATGAAGAAAAACAAGTAGCACCGATAATTTGGTGCTGCTGTTTATTTTGCTAAAAATAAATCTTTATAGTTAGGTTATTTTAATAGGAAGTATGAGAACTGACAGCTTTTTTAAAGGTTGTCAGTTTTTTTATAATAATTAAAAGGAATTTCGATAATTTTCGAGAAAACGAGAAAGATTAAAGAAAAAGCAGTAATAGCATGGAAAGAAAGGATAGTTTTGATGATAAATGTATATAATCGCAATTTTATGCAGGGAATGTGGCAAATTACCAAGGCGTATTGGTTTTCAGAGGAAAAGTGGAAGGCTAGAATGCTGTTAGCAGTTATTGTTGCTCTTAACTTAGGACATGTTTATATATTCGTGCTGCTAAATGAATGGAACAATACCTTTTATAATACACTGCAGAATCATGACAAAGATGGTTTTGTGAGTGCGATCGGCACTTTTTGCATTTTGGCAGCCTCTCATATCATTGTGGCTGTTTATGTGCTTTATTTGCAGCAATTTCTTGAAATTAAATGGCGCCGCTGGCTTACTGAAAAATATCTGCAAACATGGCTGCATAAACAAGCTTATTATCAGATGCAGCTCTTGGAGAATAACACCGATAATCCTGATCAGCGAATTAGTGAGGATTTAAAGCTGTTTGTTAATTTGACGCTAGGTCTTTCTATTGGGCTTTTAAAAGCTGCTGTAACTTTATTTTCATTTATGTTTATTTTATGGAATCTTTCTGGTTCCTTGACGATTCCTATAGGGCAGACGGAAGTTACGATTCCGGGCTATATGTTTTGGGTTGCTATTCTTTATTCGGTAGCTGGTAACTGGTTAACCGTTAAAATTGGTAAGCCTTTGGTAAATCTTAATTTTAGTCAGCAGCGTTATGAAGCTGATTTTCGTTTTAGTCTGATTCGCTTGCGGGAAAACAGCGAGAGTATTGCTTTGTATGGCGGTGAAGTACAAGAACGAGCAAAACTGACAGAGCGTTTTCAGATGGTATTTGATAATTTTAAAGCAGTAATGTTGCGGCAGAAAAAATTGACTTGGTTTACAGCCGGTTATGGTCAAATTGCTATTATATTTCCTTTGGTTGTTGCGGCCCCGCGCTATTTTAGCAATCAGATGCAGTTAGGTGGATTAATACAAACTTCTACGGCTTTTGGCAAAGTACAAGATTCGTTGTCATTTCTCATTGATAGTTACTCCAGTTTGGCTCAGTGGCAGTCCGTCGTTAAACGTTTACTAGGCTTTAGCCAGGCTATGAATCGCGTAGAACATATTGCAGATGAGGAAGTGATTGATGTAACCTATGGGACTGATCCATCCTTGCATGTGCACCAGCTGCAAATTGATTTACCCAATGGGGAGGAATTGCTTAAGGGCTTACAATTAACAATTCATCAGGGGGATTCTTTATTAATTATGGGACCATCTGGCTGCGGGAAAAGCACTCTCATACGTACTCTAGCCGGCATTTGGCCATTTGGACAAGGCAGTGTTCGTATTCCAGCAGAACAGAAACTTTTATTTTTGCCCCAGAGATCCTATTTACCCCTTGGAACCTTACGGGATTCTGTATTGTATCCTTACAGAGAGGATTTTGCAACGGATGAAAAAATTCGCAGCATTATGGAGCTTTGCAAATTAGAGGGTCTTGTTGATAAACTTGACCAAGTTGAGGATTGGTCTCATGTTCTGTCTTTCGGTGAACAGCAGCGAATCGCCTTTGTACGGGCTATACTGCAGCAGCCAGACTGGTTATTTCTTGATGAAGCAACTTCCGCAATTGATGAAATAACAGAGGCTCATTTGTATCAATTGCTGCATTCTCAGCTTAAGAACACAACGATTATTAGTGTTGGGCATCGCAATACCTTAGTGAATTATCACAAGCATAAACTGATAATCGATGACATGTGCAGCTGGCGTCTGGAATAAAAGGGCATAGTTGGAGCAATAGAAGCTGTAGTTTGGAGGAAAACATGGAGATTCGAAAATTAACCTTTACAGCCTTATTTATAGCAATTGGCGTCTTTTCCGCCCATTTAGTATATATTCCGATTGGTATTGCAAAGTGCTTTCCAGTACAGCATGGGATTAATGTTTTATTAGCAGTGCTTTTGGGAACGCGTTATTCTGTCAGTGCTGCCTTTAGTATATCCTTACTGCGCAATGTTCTTGGTACCGGATCGTTGCTAGCCTTTCCAGGAAGTATCTTCGGAGCTGCATTGGCAGGTATCTTGTATAAGAAGACCAATCTTATTGCGGGTGCTATTGTGGGGGAGATTGTTGGTACTGGAATCATAGGAAGCCTTGTGGCTTTTCCCGTAGCAAAATATATCATTGGTTCTGAGGTCGGTGCTTTTTTCTTTGTGCTTCCATTTCTGATTAGTACAACTGGGGGAAGTTTGATCGCTTATGCACTGTATCATACTCCCATTAAATCATTCTTTCATGGAAGAGTAGGATAAAACATAAATTTGTATAAATAGACAATAAACGACAAAAACTCCTGCGAAGCTGCTTATACTTTGCAGGAGTTTTACTGTAAAAAAAGAAAGGGGAATATAGAGTAACAGACATGATCGAAGTGCTTAGGAATGTGAGGCGAAATGAATGAATCACGCTGCTCAGCAAAAAACAGATGGAAAGGGTAGTAAAAAGATGACTGTCAGGTATTGGTTTCAACGTATCGCTGGACGATTTTCTCTTAGGCTTGTCTTCTCTCTGCCTTTTATGTTACAGTTTCTGACAGTGACTTGTTTAATAGGCTTTCTCTTATTTCAAGGCGGACAAGAAGCGGTAGGAGCTGTATTGGGGGAGATGAGGGAGCAAATACTAGGACAAGTCCATGAGCAATTAAAGCGGCATATAGAGGAGCCTTTGCGTCTAAATGAGCTGAATGTGAATGCTTGGCATGCAGGGCTCCTCACCCTTTCGGACCCAGTTGGACGAGAACGGCAATTTGTGAATCATCTTAAGGTATTTCCCGATGCGGCTATGACATATGTCGGCTTATCTAATGGGGAGTTTTATGGCGCACGCCGCAAAACAGCAGGCGAATTTCAAGTAGTGAGAAATAACCTGGGAACAGGTGGTGCATCTTGGTATTATAGTGTTTCTGAGCAAGGTGATGGAGTACAGCTTCAAAATGTTTTTCCCAATTTTGATCCCCGTACACGCCCTTGGTATCAAGCTGCACAAGAAGCGCGAAAACCAGTTTTCAGCGGGGTTTACCGTCATTTTGTATTCCATGAACCCACAATTACGGCTACATATCCTATATTTAATGAAGAGGGTCAGCTAGTAGGTGTCTTTGGCGTTGATTATCTTTTATCCTGGCTGGGAAACATGCTCCGGGACTTATCCTTAGGGGCTTCGGGACAGGTCTTTGTTGTGGATAGGGATGGCATGATCGTTGCTGCCTCAATACTTACGGAACCATTTGAAATAGTAAACGGGAAAAGTGAGAGAATTAAGGCCGATGATTGTAGCAATCCGGTGTTAAAGGCAGCTGTAAAATCATTTTTGGATGATAGAGGTTCCTCTTTTCGAATCAGCTTGGACGACCACTTTTATTCTGTAAGTGTAGATTCTTATGAAGAAAATGGACTTTCATGGAAAATATATGTGGTTTTAGCGGATGAAGATTTCATGGAGAATATTTGGAAGAATTTGCACCAAACAGCAGGAGTCGTTTTTTTTATTATGATTGCTGTTTTTGGTTTAGCGGTCTGGACTGCAGGATGGGTGACACGCCCGATTCTAAGATTGAATCAATCTGCCCAGGAACTGGCCCAGGGACGTTTGTATCCGGTGCCGGATACGGAACGGCAGGATGAGCTGGGGCAGCTTAGCCGTTCCTTTAATAAGATGGCCAAAGACCTTCTCGATTTAGTTGGCAATTTAGAAGCACGAGTGATTGAGCGAACGCAGAATTTAGCAGAAAAGACGCAAGAAGAACAATATATGCGTGAAAAATTTTATAAGGAGCTGACTAAGGCTGGCCGCCAGCAGCGGGCCATGCTGCCGGAGAATCTTAAGGAATCACGTTTGAGTTTGGAAATTATATATGAACCTTATATGTTAGTCAGCGGGGATTCGTGTGGTTATCGCTGGCTGAATGAGGATTCTTTATTTGGCTATATAATTGATGTTACGGGACATGGAGTGGCAAGTGCCCTTCAAGCAGCGGCGTTGAATCTTATGCTGCAGGAAATTATGCATCTGCCCCTTTCCCTTACCGGGCGGATGTTAGAACTGAATCGGCGGGTAAATAATTATTTTGGCAATGATGTGATGGTGGCAGCATTTTTCTTTGAATTGGATTTTAAAAAACACGAGCTGCGTTATGTTGCAGCAGGTATTACCGAATTTATTGCTGACTCTGCTGGGGCACGGGGAAGAATTAAAACACCGGGTCTGTTTTTAGGTGTAAGCGCCTCACCCGAGTATGAGGTTTGTTATCTGCCCATTGAGAAGGGGGATCTCTTTTGTTTTTATAGTGACGGTATAGCTGATCGTCTGATGGCGGGAACTGCTATTTCACTGGATGCTGATTATGACCAGCTGGTTGCAGCGATAAAGCAGATAGGCGAAGAGGGTGTTCGCTGTGATGATGTGACGGTTCTATGTATTCAAATCGGTGGTGTGACCTAGTACTCCACCAACCTTGAAAATAGAAATTGCTGACGGTCAAAATTTCGCCAGCCTTCGTTGTCGTCAGTCAGCATACAGGCGGTATGCCTCCTTCCTCCGCCTTGGCTGACACAATTTTGCCTCGTCATCATCTTCCCATTTCAAAGTGGCGGAGTACTAGAAAATGAGAACTCCCGGAAAGATGTCCGGGAGTTCTCATTTTTGATTAATAGCTTCTTAGTGATAAGCGCCGCTGTTGATAGCGGGCCAATATAGAAAGAGCATAATTAAAGACAAAGTAGGTTACCGCTATGGTAGCGAAGATGGTAAAGACTTGAGCAGTAGTACCATATTGGCCCATGATGATCATGCCTTTTCCTGTTAGGTCCTCAATGCCCACTGCCCAGACAAGAGAGGTATCCTTAATGACTGTTGTAAATTGGGATACTAAAGGAGGTATCGTATTGCGCAGTGCCTGAGGTAACACAATATAAATCAGTGTTTGTGTGTAGGTAAATCCTTGGGATTTGGCTGCTTCCCATTGTCCTTTGCCTACAGAATTCAAGCCGCCACGGACAATTTCAGCAATCATGGCTGTTGTAAAAATCGTCATGGCAGCAATACCGGCATAAATAGGAGGAAGTTTTGTCATGAAGCGAACCGCCAAAATAAATAATAATAAAGGGGTATTTCGTACGACTTCGACATAAAAGGAAGCTGCCTGACTAAGGGGAGTATGATTGGAATGCCGGGCTATGCCTAAGATGGTTCCTAAAATCATGCTCAAAACAATGGAACTGATTGCAATTTGCAATGTCGTTAAGAGACCAGCTCCGAGAAAACTAAGCAGTTCCCATTGGAACAATTCTTCAATCATGATGATACCTCCAATTTGCGTTCCATGCGTTTGGCAAAAGTAGCCAATGGAAAACATAATGAGAGATACAGTAACCCGGTTGCCACATAAGAAGGACCATAGTAAAGGTTATTGCTTGACCACGAATCCGCATGGTACATAAGTTCACCACCTGCAACCATGGCTAATACGGAAGTATTTTTGATTAAGTTCACAGCTTGGTTGGTCAATGGAGGATAAGAAATTCGTTTGGCTTGGGGCAATACGATATGAATCATGGCTCCCCAATAGGAGAATCCTTGGGAATAGGCGGCTTCCAGTTGTCCTCTTGGTACAGATTCCACACCTGCTCGAATGACTTCTGCAATATAGGCACCATGGTAAACACCTACGCCCAGTACTCCCACAACAAAAACGGGCAACATAATTCCTAGATGCGGTAAGCCATGGTATAAGAAGAAAATTTGAATGACTAAAGGTGTATTTTGAATAAATTCTACATACACGCGATTGAGTAGTTTAAATAGTTTTACATGTGATGTACCCAAAAGTCCAAAGAAGATTCCTAGGCCTAAAGCCAACGTTAGTCCCAGGGCTGATAAAAGAATGGTCTGAACAAAACCTTCGGCAAAGACAGACCAATCATTGACCAGCGCTAACCACTTGAACCCAGCAAAAGGTCCTGGCACTATTTAAGTCCCCATTTTTGCATCAGCTTATCTAATTCACCTGATTTTTTCATATCGTTTATAGTATCATTTACTGTTTTAGCTAATCCTGCGTTGGCTTTTTTGCTTGCTACTCCATACTCTTGTGGTGTGAAGCGATCATTTAAAATTACAGTGGTATCATCTAAGTAACCATATAAAATAGCGCCATCCACACTAAAACAATTAATACGACCAGAGTCTAACGCTGTTTTAATTTCTGGATAGGTACCAAATTCTAAGAACTTAACCTTAATGCCTTCTTTATCGGCTGCTTCTTGAATGGCTTTTTTACTGGTAGCACTTTGCGCAACACCAATTGTTTTATCTGCTAAGCCTTTAAGATCGGTAATACCAGAATCTTTCTTGACCATTAAAGCAACACCATCTGTGAAATAAGGATCGGAAAAA
Source organism: Pelosinus fermentans DSM 17108 (assembly GCF_000271485.2). Lineage (NCBI taxonomy): Bacteria > Bacillati > Bacillota > Negativicutes > Selenomonadales > Sporomusaceae > Pelosinus > Pelosinus fermentans. The sequence continues at coordinate 4,594,390 of NZ_AKVN02000001.1, read as the reverse complement.
TTGTAACTTTGTTTACGTTCTTCTGTAATGGTAAAAGTCGCAATGACTAAGTCTACTTCACCATTGTCAAGTAAAGGACCGCGGGTTTTGGCAGTAACGCCTTGTGCTTCGAATTTTTTCTCATCACCGAGAATTTTCTTAGCCAATGCTCTTGTTAGGTCGATTTCAAAACCGTCAATTTGACCCGTTTTAGGATCTTTAAAACCAAATTTCGGTACATCAACCTTAACGCCTACTTTTAAGGTGCCGCGATCTTGTATCGCTTTGATTTCAGGAGCTGTACCCGTTCCGCCTGCTGCAGGCTTAGAATCTGTTGTGCTGCCACAACCCGAAACTGCTAGGGCGATGAACATCATTAAACTAAGGATAAGAATATATAGTTTTTTCATTTTTAATAACCTCCGTATATTTTTTTTATCAATTCATTACGTTTAGCGAAGAATGCGGCTTAAAAATAATTTCGTACGATCATGTTCTGGGTTTGAAAAGAAATGCTCTGGAGAACCCTTTTCAAGTATTGTGCCTCCATCCATAAAAATGACCTGATCGGCTACTTGTTTGGCAAAACCCATTTCATGAGTAACAACTACCATAGTAATCCCTTCTTTTGCCAGGTCAACCATTACATCCAATACTTCTTGTATCATTTCAGGATCAAGAGCAGAAGTTGGTTCATCAAAGAGCATAACTGTAGGACGCATGTTAAGGGCGCGAGCAATGGCAACCCGTTGTTGCTGTCCTCCAGAGAGCTGAGCCGGATAGGCATCTGCTTTTTCTCGTAAGCCAACTCGTTCCAAAAAAGCGAGACCTGATTCACTTGCTTCGTCACGGGAGATTTTTTTTATGAGCGTTGGTGCTAATGTTAAGTTTTCCAGCACTGTCTTGTGAGGATATAGATTGAACTGTTGAAAAACCATTGCTACAGACTCTCTAACTTTAGTAATAGGTGCCTTAGGGGCCGTGATGTCGACACCGTCAACCACGATCTGACCCGTGCTTGGCGTTTCTAGTAAGTTCATGCAGCGGATTAAGGTACTCTTTCCAGAACCGCTTGGTCCGATGACAACGACTTTTTCACCGCTGTCTACATTGAGATTAATCTCCTTTAAAACATGTAGTGGACCGAAAAATTTATTGACTCCTTGTACTTTAATCATCAAATACCCCCTTTCCTGAAACAAAGCAAAGCCGTGCCCTCATAGGTATCCCTATAAGTGCACGGCGTCATTGCCATTATGTTTATGAAATTTATAGTTACAGTATAACATTAAAAATAAACGTTGTCATCACCTAAATGCAGAAAATGTTTTTTCAGGAGAAACATAACTGCTTAATGTTTTGAAAATGCATAAAGAGAGACTGAGGAAAAAAGGATGTAAAAAAAGCCTTTGCTGGCAAAGACCTTGGCAGGGTATTTTACAGTGGCTGGGGAATGTAATAATAAATAAACAGTCACTTAGGATGTAGAAACAATATAAAATAAATTGTGAGGTGCATCTATCTATGACGATTCACTCCATGGCAGGGAAAAAAGCTTCTAAAAGCATGTTAGTCAATATCCCGCGTTTAGTTAGTGCCTACTATACTAATACTCCCGATGTCAATATTCCAGGGCAGCGAGTTGTTTTTGGAACTTCTGGGCATCGAGGGAATTCACTGCAATCCAGTTTTAATGAACAGCATATTCATGGGATCACCCAGGCGATTTGCTGCTATCGCAAAGCCCAAAATATTACGGGCCCGCTGTTTATTGGCTTTGATACTCATGCTTTGTCTGAACCTGCCTTTATTTCGGCGGTAGAAGTCTTAGCGGCTAATAACGTAGAAACCTTCATTGCTAAGGATATGAATTATACCCCGACACCGGGTATTTCTCACGCAATTCTCAAATATAACAAAGGCAGAAAAGAAGGGCTGGCTGATGGCATTGTCATTACGCCTTCTCATAACCCGCCGGATAATGGCGGCATTAAGTACAATCCTCCAAATGGTGGACCAGCAGATACTCATATTACCAAATGGATTGCTGATAAAGCCAATGGAATCTTACTTGAGGGCAATCAAAAGATCAAACGCTTGCCTTATGAAAAAGCGTTAAAAACAACTTATGTACATGAATATGATTTTATTACGCCTTATGTGAATGATTTAGAGCAGGTAATTGATATGGAAGTGATAAAGGCTTCCGGTCTGAAATTGGGGGCTGATGCTCTAGGTGGTGCGGGTCTTGGTTATTGGGCACCCATCGCAGAAACCTATGGTCTTGACATTGATGTAATCAATGGGTATCCTGATCCTACTTTTGGCTTTATGAATGTAGATGCAGACGGGAAAATTCGCATGGATTGCTCGTCTCCTTATGCCATGGCCGGGCTTATCGAATTAAAAGAAAAATATGATCTTGCTTTCGGCAACGACCCGGATTTTGATCGTCACGGTATTGTTGCTCCCAGTGTTGGTTTAATGAATCCCAATCACTATCTTTCCGTAGCCATTTCCTATTTGTTTCAAAACCGTAAGGGATGGCGTGAAGATGCTGCTATTGGTAAGACATTGGTTAGTTCTTCGATGATTGATCGCATTGCTGCCAGTCTAGGCAAAAGACTTGCAGAAGTCCCTGTGGGTTTCAAGTGGTTTGTTGACGGCCTCGTTGATGGTTCCTTTGGCTTTGGCGGAGAAGAAAGCGCTGGAGCATCTTTTCTCAGAAAGGACGGTACTGTCTGGACAACAGACAAGGATGGTATTATTCTGTGCTTATTAGCTGCAGAAATTACTGCGAAAACTGGCCGGGATCCAGGGCTGCATTATCAGGATTTAAGTGAGAAGTTTGGAGCGCCTGTATATGCACGCATTGATGCCCCTGCGAATACGCAGCAGAAGACTATATTGTCGAAGCTCTCACCAGAACAGGTCAAAGCGCAAACATTAGCAGGGGAAATCATTACGGCGAAGTTGACTAAGGCACCTAGTAATCAAGCGGATATAGGGGGATTAAAGGTTTGCACCGAGAATGGCTGGTTTGCTGCAAGACCATCCGGAACGGAAGAGGTGTACAAAATATATGCCGAAAGCTTTAAAGGAATAGAACATCTTAAGCAAATTCAGGAAGAAGCAAAAGAAATCGTTAATGAAGCTTTCAAAGCAAGTAGTATTTAGGTGCGAGGAAGATAAGATTTTATGACCACAAAAGGGAACGTAAACACAGAGGGCACAGAGAGCCACAGAGGACACAGAGAAAAAATACGGAACCGCGAAGACACGAAGAGGCGAAGGAACCCGAAGGGGATTGAACCGCAGAGGGCGCGGAGGGCGCAGAGAGGTTTTTAAATTCTTTCTCTAGTTTTTTCTCAGTGTTCTCTGCGCCTCTGCGGTTCGGTTTCCTCTCTATGTTTTAAAGGACGCGGAGCGTTTTTCTTATTAATTGATGACATGTTTTTTAGAAATGAAACGATTAAGATCATATTATATATTTGAACAAGGGAGAGACGGCATGTTGCACAAAAGGAAGTTGTTTCAAAGTATTGGTATCTTTTTTATAGCAATTGTTCTTCTCATAGCTTCTTCTATGATGTCGTTTTTAGAGCAGCCTTTGGCAGCAGCTGCTGGGGTAGATCATGTAACCCTTACCTGGGAGTCCGATCCTAAAACAACCCAGACGATTACCTGGAGAACAGAGGAGACAGAACCTGCGGGGCAGGTGCGTTATGCCGAGAGGAAATTTATCAAGTCTTTTCCTCATAATGCCCGAATTATAGATGCTAAGGTGGAGACATTAGTCACGAATCTGGGAAATATGAATATCCATTCAGTTACATTAATGGGGTTGAAGCCTGGTACAGGTTATGTATATCAAATCAATGAAGACAGTGGGTGGGGAGAAACTCGTACTTTTTCTACACCTCCAGCAAAGAATGAGGTTTTTAAATTTTTGGTATTTGGTGATTCCCAGAGTATTAACTATGAAGTTTGGCGTAGGACTCTGCAGCAGGCGTATCAGACTAACCAGGATGCGAAATTTTTTATTAATGTAGGAGATTTAGTCGATGTAGGGCAGGATTATGCGCAATGGGATGCATGGTTTAATGCGAGTCAAGGGGTCATTGATCGGATTCCAGCAATGCCTTTGACGGGTAATCATGAGAACTATACACCAGAAAGGCACTTTTCACTGCCTGTATTATTTACTGCTCAACTCAAAGTCCCTGTTAATGGTCCTGAAAGTCTTAGAAGGCAGGTTTATTCTTTCGATTATGGGGATATACATTTCGTTATGTTAGACAGCCAAATCGGCGAACAAGTTCAGCTTGTTCCCGAAATACTAGAAATACAGAAAACTTGGTTAGAGCAGGATCTGGCTGCAACGGATAAAAAGTGGAAAATCGTTTTTTTACATAGACCGCCATACCATAACAAGGTAGGAGGAGCTAATGCTAGAATTAAAGGAGCTTTTGTACCTATCTTAGATAAATATCATGTGGATGTGGTCTTTTCCGGTCACGAACATGATTATGCCCGTACCTATCCTATACATAATGATCAAGTGGTGAACAGCCCGGGCAAGGGCACGATCTATGTAACGACTGGGCGAAGCGGCAGCAAAACTTACAATGATACGGCAGCAAGTGAGTGGGATGCATTTTTTTATAATCCATTGGATGAACCAAATTATCTGGTAGTGGAGATGGAAAATCAGATCCTGCATGTAAAAGCATATAAGCAAAGTGGTGTGTTAATTGATGCCTGGTCCATTGATAAGAATATGGAATTCAAATAATGCATGATGGAAAGAACCAAAATTTCTTTGTGAGATTTTGGTTCTTTCTTAATTTTAGTATTGGGATATATAAGTTTTATAGGTGAAAAATATCAAAATCTATGAACCACAAAGGCCACGATGCCGCTACTGCGGCACACAAAGGAGAACACAAAAAATAGATATAAAAATAAGCCCTTTGTGTCCTTTGCGCCTTTGTGGTTCGATTGTTTTAGATGTTTTAAGGGGATGCCAGCGTTTTATAAATAATTTGAGCAAGATAGTAAAAGAAGTGGGCATTCTATTAGGCCTTTTGGAGCAGGATATAAATTATGATTTAGATAATCATAAAGAGAGACTTGGTCAGCAAGTTAAGTTAAGAAGAGTATCATTTAAAATACAATTGCCTTTGGCAGTAGGGATAGGGAGGACAAGTATGGAAACATATGAAAAAATTCATCAATTGCATCACTTGATCGAAACAGGAACGGCAGCCGATTTGCCAGGACCTTATAAAGTGGGAGTCGATTTGGGAACGGCTGATGTGGTACTGGTTGTGACTGACAGCCAGGGGAATCCTGTAGCTGGAAGCCTGCGCTGGGCATCGGTGGTGAAAGATGGCTTAGTTGTTGATTTTAGGGGAGCGACGACGATTGTTGAAGAACTAAAGGCCGAAGTAGAAAAAATTATGGGTATTACGCTGGATAAAGGTGCCACAGCCATTCCGCCAGGTACAGTAGGGCGAAATGCCCAGGCTTGCGGACATGTCATTGCAGGGGCAGGAATTGAACCCATCCGTCAGGTGGATGAACCAGTGGCAGCAGCTAAAGCGCTGAATATCGGTCATGGCATTGTCGTGGATATTGGTGGAGGAACTACAGGGATTGCTGTATTGAAGAATGGAGATTTAGTTTTCACCGCTGATGAAGCAACAGGAGGCACCCACATATCGCTGGTATTATCTGGAGCATATAAAATTACCTATGAAGAAGCGGAAGTTCTTAAAAAAGATGTATCCCAGCATCGGCGCATCATGCCAGTTGTTTTACCTGTTATTGAAAAGATGGCAACGATTGTAAAGAACATGCTGGCAGGATATGATGAGTATCAGGATTATCCTGTATATGTGGTAGGCGGTACCGCTTATCTGACTGGTTTTGGTGAAGAATTCAGCAAAGCTTTCGGACGTAAAGTACACGTTCCCCCTCATCCTTTATTAGTTACGCCATTAGGAATTGCCATGTTTGGCTAAAACGACATAATATTACAAAAAGATCAAAAAATGGCAAAAATGTGCCATGATGAAGCTAAAAAAATCTCAAGGAAATGATTTCGCCTTTGTCGAAAATTATCATTAAATGAAAACTGAAAAATCAAAAAAATGGAGGCAAGATCCATGACAAAGGTGACAGCAGTAAAACAGCCTTTAGAAGATTTTAGTAAAGTCAAGTTAGTAGATATTATTGATGTAAATTTTTTGCAGACCTTTCAGGATAACTTTGCCGAAGCTGTAGGGGTAGCCAGTATTGCAGTTGATATTGAGGGGAAGCCCGTTACTACTCCCAGCAATTTTACAACATTTTGTATGATACATACGCGGGAATCGAATGTTGGGAACAAACGTTGTATGGAATGTGACAGTAAGGGCGGTGAAGAGTCTGCCAGAACAGGTAAGCCGGCGATCTATGATTGTCATGCTGGTTTGGTTGATTTTGCGGCACCTATTATGCTGGAGGGAAAACAGATCGGAACGATATTAGGTGGACAGGTTTTGACTTCTGATCCGGATGAAAGTAAATTTCGTCAGATCGCCCAAGAAATCGGCGTAGATCCTGATGAATATATGAAATCCTTAAGTGAAATCAAGCAAGTGCCTAGAAAAAGCGTGGAGGCTGCTGCTCATGTCTTATATTTAGTTGCTAATACTCTATCGAAAATGTGGTATCAGCAAAGTAAATTAAGGAATATGGCTGGTATTATTAATGATAGTGTAATTCAGATATCAGCTACAATGGAAGAGCTGGCAGCTTCTGCAAGTGATGTCAGCTCGAATCAAAGTTCCTTGAATACAGAAATAAATAACGTAAATGTAGTGTCAGGGAAAATTAATGACGTGATGGATTTTATTAAAGAAATTGCCGATGAAACCCGTTTGTTAGGATTAAATGCAGCAATCGAGGCAGCAAGAGCAGGAGAAGCAGGTCTCGGTTTTGGTGTGGTGGCACAGGAAATCAGAAAGCTATCAGGGGATTCGAAACAGACAGTGGGTAGAATAAAAGAGTTTACTACCATTATTCAGCAATCCGTAGATAAGACTGTTGCTATGGGGAGTGCTACCAGCTTGACCGTAGAACAGCAGGCAGCTGCCATTGAGGAAGTAACCGCTAGCATTGAAGAAGTAACTGGCATGGCGGAAGAGTTATATGCCTTAGCAAATGATATGTAAAAGTAGTTATTGATTTAGGCTGGGAGATGATGGTATGGCACGTGTGCAAATGGTTGTTTTCGAAATAAATGGTACTGAATTTGCTATAGAGGCAGCAATAGTACATGGCATTATTAGAACGAATCGAGTTACTATTCAGGAGGTCCCGGGTACTTTGGGCAATATGGAGGGGATGATAAACTGGAGAGAGAAAGTTCGATATGTTTTTAACTTACGCAAAAAATTAAAGTTAGAAAACCAAGTAATAAATGATGAAACTAAAATTATGATGGTTCAGACGAATGAGCGTATCGTAGGATGCTTAGTCGATGAAGTGACGGACATTGTAGTATTTAATTCCGAAGAGATCGAAGCTGCGCCCTCCTTTATTCAAGATGCAGAAAGTAAATTCATAATTGGAATTGGCAAAGTGGAGGAGCGTCTCGTTGTTATGTTAGATATGGATCATTTATTGACTGGAGCAGAGATTAATGGACTTGCATTAGAAAACTTGCAGAACTATGTTCCTGCATGAAACATATAAAACAATCGAACCACAAAGGCGCAAAGGACACAAAGGGTCTTATTTATATTTTTCGTGTGTTCCTTTGTGTGCCGCAGCAGCGGCATTGTGCCTTTGTGGTTCATAATTTCTTATGTTTTTTGCTTACAAAACTTATAAATTCTAGTATTTTAAAACAAAATGATGGCAGCAGTTTCTTATGAACTGCTGCCATCATTTTGCTTATTCATCTTTTACACTTTTATCTTGCTTAAGAGCGCCCGGTCCGTCATGAGCGACAGGTACCTCGGCATCGCCAAAGGTTTTCATATCATTTAAGACATGCAATGAAGCATTGAGTAAGGACATTCCTAATGCAGCACCGACTCCTTCTCCTGAGGAGATGTTGAGATGAAGGTAAGCGGGAATACCGATTAAGTCAAGACTGGCTTTATGTGCAGGTTCCGGAGGGAAATGAGAACCAATGAGATAGTCTTTAACTTGAGGAGCTAATTTCACTGCAAGTAAGGCAGCAGTGCTGGTCACAAGACCATCTAAGACAATGGCTGCTCCGCCTGAGGCTGCTCCTAGTATAATTCCAACCAGTCCGGCAGTCTCAAAACCACCCAGCTTACTTAATACATCAATAGGATCATGAATGTTTGGAGTATTCACGGTAATGGCGTGGCGGATGAGGGAAATCTTTTTATCAAAAAGATCGCTGGAAGAATCTGCAGTCTTTCCTACCAAATCAGTCAGCGGATGTTGACTGTAGCAGGCAATGATTGCTGTACTGGAAATTGCATTGGCGACTCCCATTTCACCTAATCCTAGGACCTGAGAACCTTTTTTAATCGTTTCAGAAGCGACTCTAATGCCAATCTCGATTGCTTTTATCGCTTCTTCCCGAGTCATTGCTGGGCCATGATTTATGTTTTTAGTTCCATAGGCGATTTTTTCATTTCGTACCAAAGGAAGAGGAGGTACATTGGCAGCAATACCCATATCTACAAGGAGTAAATCTGCAGCAACATGGTCAGCGAAAACGTTGACTGCAGCGCCGCCTCGGGAAATATTATGAATTCTTTGAAGAATCACTTCTTGTTTAGAAAAAGCGCAGGGTTCTTCTGCTGCTACGCCATGGTCTGCTGCCATGATGATAATACTTTTTTTTAGGCTGCGGGGTCTAGGATTGTAAGTAATACCGGACAGCTGACGTGCCAGATGTTCAAATGAATATAAACTGTTCAGAGGTTTGGTTAAGTTATCAAGGCGTATTTGGCATTTTTCCATCGCGATTGTATCAAGTGGTTTAATTAACGAAATCGTATCTTGCATCATAAGTGGGACCTCCTGTTATCAACAAATTATGCTTCCTTTTTACCAGCAGAATCTTCATAAGAAACCATACCAGCCAGCATTTTAATAGAAGCACCCAGCATATCGACTACTATAGACGCACCAATTGCTTCTCCTAACCGAATTCCCATATCAATGCACGCTTCTAAGCCAAGAAACTTTAGGGCAATGCGATGAGCAGGTTCACCGGATAAATGAGAAGGCATAAGATAGTGGGGGACCATGGGATGAAGAGCGTTGGCAATCAACGCAGCGGCAGTTGTATTAAGACCATCAATGACAACCACACAGCGATTTGCAGCAGCACCCAGTATAACTCCTGCTAAAACCCCTGTTTCAAAACCTCCGATTTTTGCCAGAACATCCAGTCCATCTTGAGGATTTGGCTGATTCACAGTAAGTGCTTGGCGTACCATATCAATCTTAAAGACAAGACGGCTGTCTGAAATGCCAGTGCCGCGTCCTGTAGCTTGCTCGGGAGTAATATTGGTAAAGGCCGCTGCAATTGCTGCGCTTGAAGTTGTATTGCCGATACCCATTTCACCCAGGCTGAAACAGTTGTATCCAGCACGCACCTTTTCATTCACAATTTCGATTCCAATCTCCAGGGCTTGGATGGCTTCTTCCCGTGTCATTGCTGGACCTTGCGTAAAGTCTTTTGTGCCATAGGCAATTTTACGATGCCATAGTCCTTCAGTATCAGATAGATCAGCGGCAACCCCTGCATCGACTACGACCATATCGGCACCGCTGAAGTTTGCAAAAGCATTAGCGCTGGCACCTTTGGCACCTACATAATTTTTAGTCATTTGCAGTGTCGTTTCCACAGGATAGGCACTGATTTGGTTGCGAGCTACGCCGTGATCGGCACAGGCGATAACCATGCATGTACGAGGCGCTGCAGGAAGTTCTTCTTTTCGAATACCAGCGTATTGCTTTACCATTTCTTCCAGGCGGCCAAGACTGTCTTGGGGTTTAATCAATGTGTCTAATCGTAATTGAACCGCTTCCATGACTTTTTGATCTAAAGGGGTAATTTGCGAACATGTTTCGAATAATAAACTCATAGTAACCTCCATTGTCTTTGTCACCATTAATACAGAAAAAAGAGCTTTTTCGGAAATGAATACCAAAAAAGCCATAAACTGTTGATTTTCGCGCTGATATTGCAACGCCATGCTTATAATCATTGCCATTATATCAAGTAAAATCATTACTCGTCAATGCTGAGAATGGGTCACTATTAAGCGTTTTTTAGTAGTTTTAGCCCTAAATCTGTTACAGTTTGGAGATCTTTGCTAGCTCCTCGTCCTTGTGTAGTCAGATAATGACCGATGAGCATGCCATTAACGCCGGATAAGAATCCTAGAGGAACTAATTCTCCAAGATTATGTTCGCGGCCGCCAGCATAACGAATAATTTTTGTAGGCAGAATCATGCGAAAAATAGCAAAGGTCTGCAAAATTTCCATTGGGTTTAGTTTTTCCTGGTTTTCCAGTGCTGTTCCTTTAATGGGATTCAAAACATTAATGGGCACAGAGTCGACATCCAATTCTTTTAATGTAAAGGCCAATTCAATACGCTGACGCCAAGTTTCACCCATGCCAATGATACCGCCGGAACACACTTCAATGTCAGCCGCTTTCACTCTTTTAATTGTATTTATACGGTCTTCATAGGTATGAGTTGTACAAATTTCACTAAAATGACTTTCGCTGGTTTCTAAATTATGATGATAACGCGTAATACCGGCCTTTTTGAGTGCGGCTACATGTTGTTCTTGCAAGGTTCCTAAGGAACAGCAGCGCTCAAGAGTTGTTTCCTGACCGATTTTTTCAATTGCTGCTGTAATTTTTTCAAAATCTCGATCACCTTCCATACCGCATCCTGAGGTAATCACACAGAAACGGTAGGCAGAATCTGCCTCTGCTCTTTGGGCTGCCTGGACAATTGCATTTTCATTCATGAGTGGGTATACATCTACTTCTACATCATGATGGGCAGATTGGGCGCAAAATTTACAGTCTTCCGTACAGTTTCCTGAACGAGCATTCAGAATTTGGCAAGTATCTACATAGGATCCCGTAAACTTTTCCCTGATTTTATTGGCAACGCCAAGTAGTATGGGAATGTCACTTTCTTCAATGGTTGTTAAGGACAGGGCCTCATCAAAGGTAAGCTGATTGCCTTCTAATATTTTTTTCCCTAGAGAAAAAATTAAATCATAGTTGTCCATGTTGACTCCTCCTAGTTTTCGTTGTGTACTTTCGGAAAATAGCCATGTAATAGCCGTAAACAGGAAAAGGATGAGTTAGGCTCGAAAGCCATTTGTGTTTACAGCAGCGCTGGAATTAACCCGGCGTCTTGTACCATCTGAAAATCTGCCACCGTGTTACGACCTGTAAAGGTTAAGTAATTGCCAATAATAAGACCATTCGCTCCAGATAACATCAGGTGCCCCTGCATATCCCGCAAGTTTATTTCTCGGCCGCCAGCAGGACGGATGATTTTGTCAGGGCAAATAAAACGAAAAATAGCAAAGGTCTTAATAATATCGAGGGGAGAGGGGGGCATAACATCTTCCAGAGCAGTACCTTTAATAGGATTGAGAATATTGATGGGAATGGAAGCTACATCCAGACTCTTTATGGCAAAAGCAAAATCAATGCGATCCTGCCAGCTTTCTCCCATACCAATAATACCTCCGGTGCAAAGCTCCATTCCAGCAGCTTTTGCCGCCTGAATGGTGTCGACGCGCTCTTGATAAGAATGGGTTGTACATACCGAGGGATAGAAGTTTTCGCTGGTTTCTAAATTGTGAGCATAACGCTTGACACCTGCAGATGCCAGCATGCGTGCCTGCTCTAGACTAAGTGTGCCAAGATTAGCACAAACTTTTAAGCTGGTATGGTTCATAATTGCCTGTATCGACTCTATGATCTTTTGAAAGTCAGGGTCTCTGTCCATACCCTTGCCGCTGGTGACGATGCTAATCCGTTTTGCCCCTTGTTCCTGAGCCTTTTGCGCTGCTGCAGTAATTTGGCCTATGTCTAATAAGTTATGTATAGGCGTCTGCGTATCGTGATAAACGGATTGGGCGCAAAATTTACAGTCTTCTGAGCACATTCCTGAGCGGGCATTTACAATGCCGCACATATCAACGTTTCTGCCAGTAAATTGGAGACGAATCTTATTAGCAAAAGCGGAAAGTAAAGGAATATCCTCATTCATTATATGAGTGAGCTGTAATGCTTCTTTATATTGAATTTGATGCCCCTGTAATATTGACTCTCCCAGAGCAATGATTTCATGATAATGCATCCTAGCAACCTCCTTTCACTCAATATATGTGCTTTACAAATTATAACAATTAACGTTAACGATGAATATAAAAATGGTTAACAATACTGTTATTTTACTATTAAATTGAAAGGCTGTAAATGACCTTTTTGTATGATAAGGAAAGCAATATAGAAAAACATAATACTATTTGTTCATAAAACGATCTATATTTAATAAAATCAGTTCGCAGATATTGACACCGAAAGGGAATTTGCATTATTATGGAAAGATAATGAGAATTGTTTTCAATGATAATGTAATTATTGAATATGTAGTAGATAATTTGATGGGAATGAGAAATATGATAGGTTTGAACATCAGATTTTCTAAAAGATCTTAGATTAGTTGGGTAAAGGATAGAGCGAATATCAATCCTGGCTATAGGCATATGTGCTTAAAGAGGAGGAACAAATCTTGGTAAGTAAGCTTCGGTTCGTTTTTCTAATACTATTAATGATCCCCCAAAGCATTATGTTTTGGATGGCATTTGATTCACCTTTACGAGGGAATAAATATATTAACGAAATTGAGGCTTTATCGTTAGCAAGTGCATTATTCCTAATTTTGGTAATGCCTAACTTAGTATCGGACTGGCTCATTGGCAAACATTTAAATAGTATGCGTCAATTATGTTCCAGAGTGAAGCAGGGAAATTATCAAGAACTATTGTCGCTCCCTAATGAAGCAAGAGATGAAGAGGACAATATAATCACTCTTATGCGAGATATGAATTGGATGGCGAGGCAGATCGAATTTAGGGAGAAGGCTCTCAGGCAGGCCGTTGATGATTTGCAAGAGTCTCGCAGCCGTATGCAGGTTATGGCAATGACAGATCCTTTAACTGCGATTGCAAATAGAAGATGTTTTTTTGATACGTTAGAACGACATTTTAAAGCGTTAGTATGTAATTATCATCCGATTTCATTGTTAATTTTTGATGTTGACTTCTTTAAAAAAGTCAATGATAATTATGGTCACCAGACGGGTGATATTGTTTTGCTGGAATTAGCAAGGATTATCCAGGAAAATAGTCGCGAGGGCGATTTAGCGGCTCGCATTGGCGGAGAAGAATATGCTTTATTATTGCCGGAAACGGATTCACAGCAGGCTGTGGTCATTGCCAGCAGGATTCATAAGAATATTGCAAATCATGATTTTGTATTAAATGAAAATCAGCACATCTCGGTGACAGTATCCATTGGCATTTGTACAATTTCTCAATTTTTGTGCTACTTTGATAAAGAAAAATTATATAATTACGCAGATCAAGCACTTTATTATTCGAAAAAAGTTGGAAGAAATAGTGTTTCTGTTTATGATCCTGATAGTCATTTGATTCATAAGGTTGCTTGATTGTAGTGACGAAGGAGCGATGTATATCTTGTTTGATTCAGTTACATTAGAAGATTTACATGATATTGTAGATGCCTTATCCACTGCATTGGATGCCAAAAATTCTTATATGTGCGGTCACTCGGAACGAGTGGCAGAACTTTCCTTGCTAATGGCGCAAACTATGGAACTGCCATTAGCGGAACAGGAACGAATTCATATTGGTGCTCATTTACATGACATAGGAAAAATTGGTATTCCAGATGCTATATTGAACAAACCGGGAAAACTGACAGAAGAAGAATTTGATACCATTCGTCAGCATCCTGAAATCGGTGGCACTATTGTGGGGAAAATTAAAGTATTTCGTTCTGTTTCTGATATTGTTCGTCATCATCATGAGCGGTTTGATGGCAAAGGCTATCCGGATGGTTTATGTGGAGAAGAAATTTCTTTAGGAGCTAGAATTGTAGCTGTTGCCGACTCTTTTGATGCAATGACAACCATGAGGACGTATCGGTCAGCTTTCGGTGTTTGTGAAGCAATTGAGGAAATGGAGCGATGTAGGGGGAGTCAGTTTGATCCCAACATAGTCGATATTTTAAAGAAATTAGCCTTTGAGAAAAAATTGCAAAGCACTTGTAATCGAGACTTTGCTTATCGTCTAGTCATTGCGTAAATTCTGTTAGGAAACAGCATATTGTATCATGTATTGTGAAGAATCGGCATAGTATTTACTATGCCGATTTATTTATTATAGGTGATGGAAGGAATGTGATGATTCTATGAAAGTCATCATTCTTGCTGGTGGTGGAGGCAGTCGATTATTTCCGCTGTCTCGCACGAGATTTCCAAAGCAATTTTTAAAACTAAACGGGGAGCACTCATTGCTTGCTCAAACGATCCTGCGATTTTTACCCCTGGTTAGACCTTGTGATATGGTCATCGTAACAAATCAAGAATACATTCATCATGTTAGAACGGAGCTCATTGCTGCAAAAGCCAATGAAGCACATATTCTTTTGGAGCCGGCAGCACGTAACACAGCACCGGCAGTGGCGTTTGCGGCAAGATATTGCCTCGATATACTGGGGTGCGATGCAAATGAGATTCTGTATGTAACGCCTTCTGACCATATTATTCGTCCGCTAAAGATCTTTAATGAGAATCTTCTCCAAGCTATAGGGCTGGCAAAGATGGGGAAGATTGTAACTTTAGGTGTACAGCCAGACCATCCAGAGACAGGGTATGGATATATCCAGGCAGGCGAAGCATTTAACAGCGGCTTTTATGTTCAGTCTTTTAGAGAAAAACCCGATCAAGAAACAGCCGAGTCCTATCTTGCCGCTGGAAATTATTATTGGAATTCGGGAATGTTTGCTTTTACTATTGAATGCTTTATGAGTGAATTAAAAAAATATCAATTGGAGATATATGCACTGGCTGAGGCAGGGTGGGAACAAATGGGAGAAAACTTTGCTGAAATTCCATCCATATCTCTTGATTATGCCATAGCTGAAAAATCCGAAGAATTAGTCATGCTGCCAATTACAGCGGAATGGAATGATATTGGATCATGGGATGCGATCTATGATGTGCTGCCCAAGGATCGGGACGCTAATGCTTTGCAGGGAGACTGTATTCCCATTGAATGCACCAATACACTGATATTGGCACACAGCCGGCTTATTGGCGGCATCGGCCTTGAAGATATTCTGGTTGTAGAAACAGATGATGTTATCGTCGTAGCCAAAAAAGGTGAGTCTCAAAAAGTGAAAGATTTAGTAACCCAGCTGAAAGAGCGAGGCCGAATCGAGGCAGATGAGCCCAGGACCTTGTATTATCCCTGGGGATATTGCACGGTGCTGGGGGTTGGTTTAGGTTATAAAATGAAAAAAATTGTTGTCAATCCAGGAGAAATGCTTAGCTTGCAGATGCATTATCATCGCAGTGAGCATTGGATTGTGATCAGTGGTACAGCCAAAGTGATCATAGGCGAGAGTGAACAGCTATTGCACGAAAATGAGAGTGCTTTTGTACCTCAAAATACCATACATCGTCTTGAAAATCCGGGGAAATTACCCCTCCAGCTCATTGAAGTGCAAAATGGCAGTTATTTAGGAGAGGATGACAGCATTCGTTTTAGTGATAAATACGGGAGACAATAGGTAGAAGCAGAGCGAAGCAATCCCTTAAACAAGGGGGATTGCTTCGCTCTGCTTGCAATTGACATACCAGGAATGTAGTATTTACAGCGTTACGATACAAAAAACGATATGCTGACAAGGCAAAAGAGCAGAATGTTAAAAAAAGATTGACAGCATATGGCAGGTATGATATTTTTTAATCAATCGATTAATTAAAAAACTCGAAGGAGAATAATATGAAAAAAGATGCTCAGGTCAAGCTAATTGAAACAGCTACGCTGCTTTTTGCGCAAAAAGGGTTTAATGCTGTATCAATACGTGAGTTAGCGCGGACTGCCAATGTCAATAGTGCCCTTATTTCTTATTATTTCGGAGGTAAGGAGGGACTGTATCAAGAGGTATTAGAGGAGCAGTTTATCTTAATTGCTCAGATGTTAAGAAGACTTGAAGAAAGCCCTCCTTCATCTCCCACAGAGGCAATTATCACGTATGCAAACAATATTTCGGCTATACATGAGCAGCGTCCATATTTAACTCGTTTTATTTTGAGTGAGCTTATGAATCCGACTCCTTGCTGCGAGGCTGTAGTCAAAAAATATATTTCGTGTATATTCGGTTTTCTTCATACTACTTTTGAGGAAGGCGTTGCCAAAGGTGAATTTAAACCAGATTTAGATCATGATTTTGCAACTGTATCCTTAGCAGGGATTATGAATTTTTTCTTTATTGCCAAGCCTATTTTTCAAGGATTTACCTCTTCATCAGAAAAAACGGGAGAAGAATATACTGCCCAGGCTCTCGATACGTTTTTAAATGGCATTTTAAGGAGGAAAGACCATGAATAAGAAAGTCATTGCTATTTTGCTGTTTTTCTTTCTATTGGCAGCAGGGGCCGGTTATAAGCTGTTTCTTAAAAAGGAAAAAGGCATTACGGCGACTGGTACTATTGAAGTGACTCTTGCAGATGTTGTACCTAAGACGAATGGTTACCTGTCGCAGCTGACCATTCAAGTTGGTGATAAGGTAGAGGGGGGACAAATGATTGCTCATATTCATAAACCGGAGCTGGAAGCCCAGCTCTTAGCAGATCAGTCAGCACTGGCAAAGGCAAAAGCACAATTAACGGATCTGGTAAAAGGCCCTAGAAGGGATGAAATAGAGCAAGCCAATGCAAATTTAGCAGCAGCTCAATCACTTTATCAGAAAGCACAAGGTGATTTGGAGCGCTATCGTGCTCTTTATAGTACAGGCGCCATTGCTGCTCAACAGATTGAGGCCATTCAGTCTAGTTATGATGTAGCTTATAATTCATTGCTTTCCGCCCAAGCTCAGCAGCGTTTATTGCTGGAGGGCAATCGTCCGGATCTGATTGAAGCCCAGAGGATGGAGACCGAGCGGTACCAGGCAATCATTGCTGTCACTAAGGCAAATCTAGGAGACCGAGATGTTGTCAGCCCTCTTACAGGTGTAGTGTTAAACAAGAATTATCAAAATGGTGAATATGTCAGTCCTGGGTCGGCAATTGCAACCATTGGTGATTTGAACGATTGCTGGGTTAAAATCTATATTTCTTCGGAACAGTTGGGGCTCATTCGGCTTGGCCAGTCTGTTGATGTTAAGATTGATGCGTATCCTGATCGAGTATTTGCCGGTACTATCAAAGAAATCAGCCAGAATGCGGAATTTACTCCCAGACAGAGTGTAACCCAGCAGGAAAGAGCAAATCTGGTTTTTTATGTAAAAGTGAAAATTGATAATTCAGAGGGAATTTTAAAGCCTGGTATGCCTGCAGATGTGGTAATCCAATGATCAAGCTTGAGCACGTAAGTAAAAACTATGGCAGGGTATTGGGGGTAAATGATGTTTCCTTGGAAATTAACCAGGGCGAAATTTTTGGTTTAGTAGGACCGGATGGTGCCGGAAAAACGACTTTGATCCGTATGATTGCAGGTATTCTTTCACCAACTGCGGGAGCAATGAGAGTACTGGGGGCTGCGAATCCAGAGATCATAAAACAATATCTAGGCTATGTTCCGCAAAAATTTAGTTTATATGGTGAATTGACGGTTCAGGAAAATATTTTTTTACTTGGTTCCTTATATGGCCAGGATAAAGAGGAAATTGAAGAACGTGCCAATCAGATCCTTGATTTTACAAAACTACTGCCATTTAAAGAACGCTTAGCAGATCATCTGTCAGGAGGGATGAAGCAAAAACTTGCCTTGGCCGCAGGACTTATGCATCGCCCTAAAATTTTCTTGCTTGATGAGCCCACTACTGGCGTTGATCCTGTTTCTCGTCGAGAGTTTTGGCAGATGTTATATCGCCTTAATAAAGAAGGTACGACCATCATCGTATCAACACCGTATATGGATGAAGCAGAGCTTTGCAGTCGTGTGGCTTTTATGCACAATGGAAAAGTGGCTGACTGCAATTCACCCCAAGGTTTACGTCAAGGCTATCCTTACCAGGTATTGGAATTAAGTGTTAAGGGCCTGAACATCAAGAGATATTTAGCAATTCCTTCGGTTATGGAGTGCAATAAGTTTGGTGATAAATACCATGTGATTGTAAAAGATGGTGCAGCTTTGGAAGAAGTAAAACTTACATTAGGAGCTGCGGGATTGATGATTGAAGCTCTTAAAGAGATTCCTCCTACCTTAGAAGATGTCTTTGTTGCATTAGCAAGTGAGGTGTTTTAAATGTATGCTGTGGAGCTTATGAATCTTACCCGTAAATTTGGCGACTTTACTGCTGTAAATGATGTGACTCTGCAAGTTAAAGCAGGCTCCATTTATGGTTTTCTGGGGCCTAATGGATCGGGCAAGTCTACCACAATTCGTATGTTATGTGGTTTATTAGAACCGACTTCCGGCAGGGGCAGCGTATTAGGCTTTGATATCGCCAAAGATAGTGAGATGATTAAACAAAAAATTGGTTATATGTCTCAAAAATTTAGCTTATATGATGATTTAACGGTAATAGAGAATCTACAATTCTATGGGGGAATGTACAGTTTATCCGGCAGCCAGGGGAAAGTAAGAATTGAAGAAATGCTCAATTTGGCTGGCTTAAAGGACCGCCAAGATGAATTAGTCGCCAACCTTTCAGGTGGATGGAAGCAGCGTCTGGCATTAGGCTGTTCTATTCTTCATAAGCCTTCTATTTTGTTTTTGGATGAACCCACTGGCGGCGTAGATCCTAAATCCCGTCGTATGTTCTGGGATATTATCTATGACCTAGCCTTACAAGGTACTACGGTGATGGTGACCACGCACTTTATGGATGAGGCAGAACATTGTGACGAAATTGGCTTTATTTTCGAAGGTAACCTGGTAGCCAGCAGTTCGCCGGCTTATTTAAAACAGACCATTCCTGGCACGCTGATTAGAATTCCTACAGATGATCCTATGGGATTGTTAGAAACTCTTGAAGGAAGTACACTTCCTTATCTTGATATCTATTGTTCAGGTACTAGTTTGCATCTTTTGATGGAGACTGAGAAGTTAGCGCACATTACAGACTTTCATTATGAAAAGATAACTCCGGCCTTGGAAGATGTATTCGTTTATCTTGTGAAATCTCATCGAAAGGAGTGATACAATGAGACGTCTGAAAGCCTTATTGATTAAGGAATTTTTACAAATGCGCCGTGATCGTCTTACCTTAATCATGATGCTCGGTCTGCCAGTGATACAACTCGTGTTATTTGGTTTTGCGATTAATACCGATGTGAAGCATTTACCTACGATTGTTTTTGATCAATCCTTGCAGCAAGATAGTCGTGATCTATTAAGTTCATTAGAAGCCAGCGGATATTTTGATATTAAATATTTGGCAAAAAGTTATCAAGAGGTAAATTCTGCTGTAGATGCAGGAAAAGCGAAAGTCGGTATTGTCATATCACCGGATTTCTCGGAAAACCTAAAGCATGGCCGGCAAGCTGCGGTACAGGTTATTGTAGATGCTACTGATTCCATGGCAGCATCTTCTGCAATTAGCGCTGCCCAGTTAATTGGCCAGTTAAAATCTCAAGATATTCTCTTGCAGCAGATACGGGGTTTTTCAGGGCATCCTACAGAAAAGCCCTATGATATTCGCATACGTCCTTGGTATAATCCGGATTTTATCTCAGCCTTTTACATGGTGCCAGGGATTATGGGAGTGATGCTGACCATGACAATGGTTATGATTACTTCCATGGCAATCGTGCGGGAGCGAGAGCGGGGAACATTGGAGCAGTTGATTGTGACGCCTATGAAAAATTGGGAATTGATGCTGGGGAAAATCATTCCCTATAGCCTTGTAGGTTACGTACAAGTAACGGTAGCTTTATTGGCAGGTGTTCTCATATTCGACCTGCCGATACGCGGCAGTCTGGCTTTGTTATATGCCCTTACGGCTCTATTTATTCTTGCTTCTCTTGCTTTAGGATTGTTGATTTCTACAGTGACCAAAAATCAAATGCAAGCAATGCAGTTATCCTTCTTTGTATTTTTGCCGAGTGTTTTATTATCAGGATTTATGTTTCCTAGAGAAGCAATGCCTATGGTTTTTAACTTACTTGGCAACTTGCTGCCACTTACGTTTTATCTTCAAATTTTGCGGGGTATTATTCTAAAGGGCGTAGGTCTGAGTGTGCTATGGCCCCAGATCGCAGCCCTGGTCATTTTTATCATCATTACATTAACCATAAGTATTAAAAAATTCCAGAAGAAGGTTGCCTAAAGACAAAGAAATCCCACCAAAATTGGTGGGATTTCTTTGTAAGAGATTGCTTCACTCTGTTCGCAATGACAAAACCCTTTGCGTCTTTGCGGTTCGACTCGTTTTATATGTTTTAAAGTACGTGTCAGCGTTTTTTACGTTAGTTTTTTATTAGA
This sequence comes from Pelosinus fermentans DSM 17108, assembly GCF_000271485.2. NCBI lineage: Bacteria > Bacillati > Bacillota > Negativicutes > Selenomonadales > Sporomusaceae > Pelosinus > Pelosinus fermentans. The sequence continues at coordinate 4,573,647 of NZ_AKVN02000001.1, read as the reverse complement.
ATAGCAGAGGTTCATGGAATGAAATAAAATACTTGTACTAAGTCGCCTGGTACCAGACAGTCGAATCCAAAGTTAATGTTTTCTCCATCTATCTTATAGCTCTGCTTATCCTGAAGGCGTCCCTTTACAAAGACTTGGAATATACAATCCGCGGGATGATCTGCTTTCATAATACTAGTACGTGCTGTAACGCGAAAAGCTTGTTCAACAATACGCATCCAAAAACCTCCTTCTTAAATGTTGTTATGTGTAGAATGTCTCTGGAAAAAAGGATACACTCTTTTATTCTTTCTTTCTGTTAAAATTCCTTTTGGAAAGAGCGTTATTCCCAGGAACAAAGAAAATAATTTATTTATTATTGTACGTGTCTTTATATATTTTGTATAGCAATTTAATATACAAATAGTTTGATTTATGCCAATATTATTTTTGTAGATTATCGTTAGCTGTTTGCGTAATATACGATTGGGTTCTGGCCTCAAACCAGTAGCGTATGGTAATGGCTGCTAATACAATGAATCCGCCGATCATAGAGTATAAACCAGGCTGCTCACGAAAGAACAGAAAAACCCAAATAGGATTTAGAATTGGCTCAATCGAAGTAATGAGAGTGGCTTTTAATGCTTCTACATGACGTATGGCATAGGAGTAAAGAACATATGAAATTCCTAATTGAAAAACACCTAAAACGGTGATGCCAGTGATACTTGCAGCATCGATGACATTGTTTGACCAAAAAGGAAGACTAATAGCAAAGGTCAATAGATTACCTAACAAAACCGAGCCGTAAGGAGAAGCTTCTTTTTGCATACGCATAAAAAGGATGAATAGAGCAAAAGTGATTCCGGATCCAATGGCAAACAGATTTCCCAGGGTGCCGCCTGCTGTAACCTTATCAAGAAAGAAGAAAATCATTCCACAGCAGACAATCAAAATGGTGAACCAATCTCGCCTAGTCACATTTTCTCCAAGCAGCCAGCCGCTAAGCAATGCTACATAAATGGGAGCTGTATATTGCAATAGTATAGCATTGGCGGCAGTAGTAAGTTTAGTGGCAACTACAAATAAGGTAACGCAAGCACAATAAGCCACAGCTCCTGCCCATTGTGATTTGGAAAAAGATAGATTTTCCTTGCGAAATGCGAACCCAATTACCAAGGCTGCAATCAGACTTCGTCCTCCTGAAATAGACATGGGGTGCCAGTCGATCCCTTTTATCAGAAAACCGCCGGCACTCCAGAGAATGGCTGCTAAGGCCATACCGAAAATAGCTTTTCTTTTTATGGTCATTTTAGATACCTTTTCCTATTTTTTCTTTTATTATGCTATGAGTGGAAATCAATTTTATAAAGTAATTCTCTTTAAATCAGTAGATACCTCCCTTTGAATATTTCGATATTTTTAGACGTCAAGAAATAGTAGAGATCTATTGACGAGAATATAGAGCTATGATATTATTTAAGCAATATTATAGCTGATCAGATAAACTGAAGGCTGAAGAAATTCCTGAAGAGGGCTTTCTTTAGTCTTTTTCTTTTTAATTGACGAGGTTTCGAAAATACGTATACCAGCAATTAAAAAGAAGTATATCGATCATTCAAGTCTCTTGTATCAGGTTACCAAGCGTTGTATAAATACATATATGTGAATAGAAAGGGGTATAAAAATATGGCTTTACCAGAAAATTTACGTTTTGATTCAGTAGCAGTACATGGAGGACAAGAACCTGATCCAACAACGGGTTCAAGGGCAGTGCCTATTTACCAAACCACATCTTACAATTTTCGTGATAGTGAGCATGGTGCTAATCTATTTGGTTTAAAAGAATCTGGTAATATTTATACTCGTATCATGAATCCAACTACTGATGTGTTAGAAAAGCGAATTGCGGCTTTGGAAGGCGGCGTGGCAGCTCTTGCTTTTGCTTCTGGTCATGCTGCGATTAATGCTGCAATATTAAATATCGTCCAAGCTGGGGATGAAATCGTTAGTTCTTCCACTTTGTATGGTGGTACTTATAATATGTTTGCCTATACCTTACCTCGTATTGGAATTAAGGTAACTTTTGTTGATCCCAGTGATCCAGAAAATTTTCGCAAAGCGATTACGGACAAGACAAGAGCTGTCTTTGCAGAAACCATAGGGAATCCTAAAATTGACGTATTCGATGTTGAAAAAGTAGCTGAGATTGCTCATGAGAATGGTATTCCTTTGTTGATTGACAGTACTTTTGCGACACCTTACCTTTCTCGTCCTATCGAATTTGGTGCTGATATTGTAATTCATTCTGCTACTAAATTTATTGGGGGACATGGTACTTCCATGGGTGGTTTGGTTATTGACAGCGGTAAATTCAATTGGGCTAACGGCAAATTTCCTTCGTTGTCAGAACCAGATCCGAGCTACCATGGTTTAAGTTATACAGAAGCATTAGGACCCTTGGCTTTCATTACTCGCTTGCGTATCCAAATCTTGCGTGATTTTGGGGCAGCAGTGAGTCCTTTCAATAGTTTCTTGTTCTTGCAAGGATTAGAAACCTTGTCTTTACGTATGCAGCGTCATACGGAGAATGCTTTGGCCGTTGCACAGTATCTTGAAAAACATGAACAGGTTGAATGGGTAAGCTATCCAAGTCTTCCCAGCCACCGGGATCATGCATTAGCTAAAAAGTATTTACCAAAAGGTGCAGGTGCGATTCTAACCTTTGGTATTAAAGGTGGATTGCAAGCTGGTAAGAAATTTATTGATGCTCTTAAGCTATTCTCAATTCTTGCTAATGTGGGAGATGCTAAATCTTTAGTCATCCATCCTGCGAGCACTACCCATTCACAGCTTACTCCTGAACAGCTTGCCACAGCAGGTGTAGGGGAAGAGCTGATTCGTTTGTCAGTTGGTATTGAAGATAGTGCAGATATCATTGCAGATATTGAACAAGCTCTTGCTGCAGCACAATAAATTTTATAAAGTAAAATAACTGATCAGAAAGCTGAAGGTTAAGAATTGCTAATAACAGGGCAATTCTTAGCCTTTTATGCTAAAGTAAGGTCGTAAGGAGAATTTTCCATGAACAGCCAAAACATAAAAAAAGATGTTATTGAATATGCAAAGAATTTAGGGGCAACTTTAGTTGGTTTCGCTCCTGTTTCTCGCTGGGAAGAATTTAATGAAGTAAAGGAAGCATACCGTCCTAAGGCGATCTGGCCTCAGGCACAAACGGTAATTGTGTTGGGTATACCTGTCTTGCTGCCCATTTTGGAGACAACTCCTTCAATTAATTATGTAGAACAGTATGATACGTCAAATATTATGCTGGATCAAATTGCATATCGGTTGTCAATTTATTTAAATGAACTTGGGCATGGATCGATTTTTTTACCCCGTGATGGTTATGGTGATATTAAAGTATTAGTAGAAAAGCCTGTAGCTGCATTTGGTCATGTTTATGCAGCAAAATATGCAGGATTGGGTACTGTTGGTTATAATAATACCTTGCTAAATGAAAAATATGGACCCAGGGTACGGTATGTATCTGTTTTTACTACATTAGCGATACCTGGTGATCCTTTAATAGAAAAAGATCTCTGCAATAAATGCCGTGTCTGCCAAAAGCTATGTCCATCCCAAGCCTTTGTAACGCGAGAAGATGATCTTGTTGCGCAGATGGATAAGGTTGCTTGTGCTAAGTATCATGACCAGCTTCGGGAGGAACATCGCTATCCTTGCGGTATTTGTATTAAAGTTTGTCATGTAGGTCAAGATCGCAAACTATATAAAAGTACAGATATTAAATTATATCTCGATGAGAAAAAAGCATTGGAGGAAAACCCTGAAGATCCTCGCTATCAGGGATGGGTTCATTGTCGTACTCATGGATCAAAAGGGGATCGGATATTTTAAAACCCTGGCTTAGTGCATTGATAAAGAAGACTTAATTTAGAACGGATTTTTATTCCGATTGAGTTAAGCCTTCTTTATATATTGCTGCTTTATCCTGTCTGTAAAAGGTATAATTGTCCTAGATATTACATAGTACAGAATCGGATTATGCTAATTAACAAGATATTTGTCAGTTTTTGATGGTGATTTTTAGAAGGAATTAAACATTTTACAGCGAAATTATCAGAAAATACTAATAAGGGTTTTTATATGTGGGAAAGAATGCTAAATCATCTTCTTTTAGTTGAATGTTGCTATATTAAGGGGGTCGAAGTGTGTCTGTTCTCGCTAAGGAAACAAATAGTATAGAATGCTTTGCACAGGATCGATGTAAGAAACCTGTAAAGGTGAAAGGCAGTAAGAACACTCTTCGTGCTCTGTTTACGACGATTCGAGAGTTGACAAAAGTAATTACCTTTGTTCCTACATTAAGGTGCATCAATATAAAACATCATGATTCTGCTGTTTTAGAAAAGATGGGATTACTTGAAAAGAGAATCCGTAAATGTAGGCGAATATCAATAAAAAAAGCTAAAATTACTAGATATAAAAATAATTTACCAATTCATAAAAGTACGTTTTGCAGTAAAGCAGATCAAATGGAGAAAGCATTCAGGGAGCTGTTTCTTTCCAGCCCCTGCCCCATGGCTCTTATATCAGTTGATACGCGAAAGGTTATTACAGCGAATGATCATTTTGTAAAATTAGCAGGTCAGGATCACGAAACCATTCTCAAATGGAGTATACATTCATTAAAAGAGTTGATTTCTCCAAGGGATTACCACTATATACGAAAGAGTTTACTCCAGCAGCAAAGTGTGAAAGATTATAAATGCAGATTCAATGTGAAATCACAAAATGCAAATATGATTCTTTTGAATATAAAATACCTAATGGTTAATGAGCAGAATATGCTGCTCCTAACGGTTGTAGATATTTCAGAAACCATTGAATTAAAGCAACATATTGAAAGATTAAGTTGTTTGAATCTCGTGGGGCAGTTAGCAGCTAGTATCGGTCATGAAATCCGCAATCCGATGACAACTGTACGAGGATATTTGCGCTATATGCAAAGAAAGTCAATTTTTAGTGGATTTGCAGAACAGTTTTCAATGATGATATGTGAATTGGATCGAGCAAATGAAATTATTACCGATTTTCTCACTCTGGCTAAAAATCGCGTAAATGATTCTGCTATGCAGAATCTAAATAAAATTATTGAAGATATAGGACCTCTAATAGAAGCCATGGGCAGTGAAATCGGGCATTCTATCGAATTTGTGCTGCAGCCCATACCGGACCTGTTAGTAGATAAAATTGATATTCATAAAGTGATCATCAATCTGGTGAAAAATGGATTTGAAGCCATGGATGATAAGGGGAAAGTTGTTGTCAGCACCTTTAAGGAAGAACATTACATTGTATTGCAGGTTACAGACGAAGGTAAGGGAATTTCAAAGGACGTTTTGGAAAAGCTAGGCACTCCTTTCTTTACGACAAAAGAGAAGGGAACAGGTTTAGGTCTTTCAGTATGTTATCAGATAGCAGCCAGGCATAATGCACTTATTGATATTCAAACAAATACGGCAGGCAGTACGTTTTCTCTAAAATTTCCTTATAAAAAATAAAATTAATAAAAAGATTTGAACCGTCAAAGTTCAAATCTTTTTTTATTGATAAATAAATATAAAACGTTGTGAAAAAACTGATGAACTGCGAAGGCGCTAAGAAGGGCAAAGAATGCGAAGAAAATGTAACATGAAACTGTCATTGCGAGCATAGCGAAGCAATCTCTTAACAAGGAGGGGATTGCTTCGCTATGCTCGTGACAAACAGAGCAAATAGAACGATTTAACCGCAGAGACGCAGAGGGGATTTTTAACCCTATCTATCTTTCTCTGTGTTCTCTGCATCTCTGCGGTTCTTTTATCTTTTTTTTCACGCATTTTCTATGTTCTTTTTATGACTTTTCTTGATAATGACAAAAGGATGCATTAGTGTTATTTTTACAGTTACTATCAAATGTAATTCACTAAAATGAATTATATTTGTGTATAATGTCTTTAAAAAACTGAAAATCAATCATTTTTTCATCTAAATAAAATTAAATTCATTTTAATGAAAAAATGATTGAAAAATAGAATCTCTTGTTATATAGTATTCTTAGAAGAATACTTATTTTTTTATAAACTCAAAAATAAGAAAGAGCAGGCACAAATATGAATAAAGATATTGGGAAAAAAGTAAAAGAATTACGAACTCAAAAAAAGATGACGTTAAAGGATCTTAGTGAGAGAACTACTCTTTCTACGGGTCTTTTATCTCAGCTAGAGCGAGGGCTGACCAATATTGCAACGGATTCACTGCAAAAAATTGCCCAGGTTCTGGGGGTTGATCTAACCTATTTTTTTACGAGTCCCACGAAAAAAGAAAGCTATGTTTTGCGAAGCTATGAAAAGGAAGTATTCCAAGTCGTGAATTCTCGATTTATCCATTATCATTTGACGAATGGTGCGCCTGATAAAACCTTGCTGCCTCGATTAGTAGAATTATTGCCAATCAATAGCGCAGAGGACATAAGCCAGTACGCTCATGAGGGAGAAGAGTTTATTTATGTCTTAGAGGGAATCTTAACTCTTTTTATCAACAATGAACAAATCGAAGTATTTCCCGGAGATTCAGCTCATTACAATTCCTCTACGGTTCATAATTGGGCGAATTATACGAATAAAATGGTAAGGATGCTAGTCGTTAGTTCTCCTAATCCTTTTAAAATGTAAAACCTATTTCTATAGGTTTGAGGTGATTACATGAGAAAAGCATTACTATTTAACATTCAAAAATTTTCTGTACATGATGGTCCTGGTATTCGCACTACTGTCTTTTTCAAAGGATGCCCCCTTACCTGTCAATGGTGTCATAATCCAGAAAGTCAAAGTTACCAGGCGGAAATCTTAATTGATAAAGATCGTTGTACTCGGTGCGGGGAATGTGAAAAGCATTGCAGTCAGCAAGCTGCCTGGCAGAATAATCATCAGCTGTTTTATGATGCTGAAAAATGCAACGCTTGTGAAATATGTATTGATTATTGCTGTAAGAATGCCAGAGAAATAGCCGGAAAAGAATACAGCGTACAAGATATAATGCAAGAAATTCATAAGGATAAAGCCTTTTATGAACAATCAGGCGGGGGGGTGACCTTATCCGGCGGCGAAGTGATGACCCAAATTGACTTTGTTGAGGAACTGGTGAAAACATGCAAAGAGCAAGGCATAACAGTTGTCATCGATACTTGCGGTTATGCGCCTAGTGAAAGTTTTCTGCGGATTATGAAATATGTTGATGTATTCTTATATGATATTAAGCTTATGGATTCTGGTGACCATAAACATTACACCGGACGGGACAACGCTTTAATATTAGAGAATTTAAGATTGTTGTCTGATCATGATGCAGTCATTCAATTACGGCTGCCGCTTATTGAGGGAATTAACACCAAGAATGAACAAATTCAGGACATCATTGACTTTATTGCCACTCTTAAGATCCATTCCATCAACTTATTACCCTATCACCATATGGGGCAGGGGAAGTACAAAAAGCTTAATTGCCCTTTACCAGTATTAGAAAGACCGTCAGATTTGAGGTTGGAAGAGATCCAGTCCATGTTTCAACAAGCAAATTATAAAGTGCAGATTGGAGGGTAAATTGTGGAACAAAGAGGTATGAATGAAAGAATTCGAAAACTTAGGAATCAGAGTTTAACGGTAGAACCCCATTTGTCCATTGAAAGAGCACGTCTGGTTACCGAGGCATATGAAAAACATTTAGGAAAGGTGGAAACACCCATATTGCGAGCTCTTACCTTTCAGCACATTATGGAGAATAAAACCCTGTGCATTAATGAAGGAGAACTTATTGTTGGCGAGAAAGGCGAACAGCCTCAATATGCACCTAGCTTTCCAGAACTTTGTTGTCATACAGAAGAAGACCTTGAGGTTATGGATCAAAGAGATAAAATATTCTTTAAGGTTGACGACGCAGCAAAAAAAATGCAGAAGGAAAAGATTATACCTTTTTGGGAAAATCGATCCATGCGCAAGAATATCTTAGCCCAAATGTCTGCGGAATGGTTAGCGTGTTATGAAAGTGGTATTTTCACAGAATTTATGGAACAAAGGGGGCCTGGGCACACAGTAGCAGATGGGAAAATGTATACAAAAGGCTTTTTGGATTCTAAAGCTGAGATACAAGAGCAAATAAAAGCTCTTGATTTCTTGGAAGATCCCCAGGCTTATGAGAAGAAAAGCCAGTTAGAGGCTATGGCGCTATGTTGTGATGCCATTGTGACATATGGGAAGCGCTACGCTCAATATGCTAAAGATATGGCTCAAAATTTGGCAGATGAAAACAAGAAGGCGGACTTGCTGGAAATTGCAGCAAATTGCCGGGTTGTACCTGCTCATAAACCAGAAACCTTTGCCCAGGCGATTCAAATGTATTGGTTTGTGCATATTGGCGTTACGACTGAAATCAATCCTTGGGATGCGTTAAGCCCTGGACGGCTGGATCAGCATTTATATCCTTTTTATAAAAAAGGTATCGAGGATGGAACTCTCACGAGAGAAAAAGCAAAAGAGCTGCTGCAATGTTTATGGGTAAAGTTTAACAATCAGCCCGCACCTCCAAAAGTCGGCATTACCTTAAAAGAAAGCAGCACCTATACGGATTTTGCAAATCTTAATACTGGCGGTGTGAAGGATGATGGGTCAGATGGTGTCAATGAAGTATCTTATCTAATCTTGGAAACCATGGATGAGATGCGATTATTGCAGCCTAGTTCCAATGTTCAGATTAGCAAGAAGTCGCCTCATAATTTCATTAAGAAAGCCTGCGAAATATCCCGCAAGGGTTGGGGACAGCCGGCTTTTTATAACACAGAAGCGATTGTGGAAGAATTATTAAGAGCAGGAAAAAATATTGTAGATGCGCGGCAGGGCGGGTCCAGCGGCTGCGTGGAAACAGGTGCTTTTGGCAAAGAGGCCTACATCCTTACAGGATATTTTAATCTGCCTAAAGTATTGGAATTAACTCTCAATAATGGCTTTGATCCGATAGGCAAAAAGCAGCTGGGTCTAAAGACTGGATTTGCTGAGGATTATAAGACCTATGAAGAGGTCTTCGATGCCTTTAAAAAACAGCTTCATTATTTTATCGATGTGAAAGTTACAGGCAATCACATTATTGAGCATTTGTATGCAAAGCATATGCCTGTGCCTTTCTTATCGATTATTACCAGCGGGTGCATTGCCAGCGGCAGGGATTATAACGCAGGCGGAGCTCTTTATAATACCAATTATATACAAGGAGTGGGCATCGGCACGCTGACAGATTGTCTGTCAGCAATTAAGTACAATGTTTTTGACCAGAAACGTTTTACGATTAAAGAACTGCTAAAGGCTTTGGAAGATGATTTTGTAGGCCATGATACCATTCATAACCTAGTTGCAAATCGGACTCCTAAATACGGCAATGATGATGATTATGCTGATGATATTATGGTAGAAGGATTTAATGCGTTTCATAATGAAGTTGTGGGACGAAAGACCCGAAAAGGCGGGGTTTACGGCATTGATATGCTGCCCACTACCTGTCATGTATATTTCGGCTCGGTGATGGGTGCAAGTCCTAATGGCCGAAAAGCCTATAAACCTTTGTCCGAAGGAATATCTCCTGAAAAAGGTGCGGACAGAAAGGGACCTACAGCTGTTATTAAATCCGCTTCCAAAATGGATCACATCAAGACGGGAGGAACTTTGCTCAATCAAAAATTTACTCCTTCTGTTGTCACTGGTGACCAAGGGTTAGAAAATATGGTATCCTTAGTTCGTACCTACTTTAATTTGGATGGACATCATATTCAATTTAATGTAATTGATTCGAAAACATTATTGGATGCTCAAAAGCACCCTGAAGACTATAAGGATCTAATTGTACGTGTAGCAGGCTATAGTGATCATTTCCATAATTTAAGCAAAGAACTGCAAGATGAAATTATAGAACGAACGGAACAGGGATTTCATTAAAAAGAAGACTGTCTCTCAAATGCAAAATAGGAGAGACAGCTTTTTTTACTGACAAGAAAAATACAATTTCATTAATCATAGCAGGAAAAAATATCAAAAAAAATTCACGATAAATAAAAAAGTTGTTTTTTGGTTAGAGTAAAGCATTGATAAAAAATAAAATTAATGTTAATGTATATACAAATTAAGATTAGCTAGAAGAAAATTCGTTGCAGGCAGGGACTACTATCATATGGTTTTCCTTGCCTGCAACATTTTTAAAAATATGAATGAGGTGAAATGATGAGCCAGAGATTTCAAGAACAAATTAGTGACATCGTATCCACAATTGTTGCCAGTTATAAAGAGAATGCCTTTCCTGTGGCTTCTGCGTCTCTTCCGAACCGGGACAGTATCATTGAGAGTATTCATATGCTCAGGGAATTGTTATTCCCAGGGTATTTCGGAAAGCAGAATCTTATTATTGATACAATTGGCTATCATGTTGGTGATTTACTAATTAAAATTCATGAGAAACTTCATGAGCAGATCGGCTACGCTTTAAAACATGAGGCAATTAAAAACGGCGAAGTCACACTGGATGCAGACAAGAGAGCTGATGAAATTATTTATGCATTTTTACGCAAAATACCGGAAATTCGTGATACCCTAATCATGGATGTACAAGCTGCATTTGATGGTGATCCGGCTGCGGGGGATAAGGATGAAATCATATTTTCCTATCCTGGTATTCTCGCAGTAAGTATTCATCGCTTAGCTCATGAATTATATTTGTTGTCTGTTCCGCTTATACCGAGGATTATGGCAGAATATGCCCATATTATAACGGGGATTGATATTCATCCCGGTGCTACTATTGGTAAGTATTTTTTTATTGATCATGGAACAGGTGTGGTAATCGGTGAAACAAGTACGATCGGCAACAATGTCAAAATATATCAAGGCGTTACATTAGGAGCTCTATCTACAAGAGGAGGGCAGAACCTGCGCGGTGCTAAACGTCATCCTACCCTTGAAGATGAAGTTACTGTATATTCTGGTGCTTCCATCTTAGGCGGTGATACGGTTATTGGTAAAGGTGTTGTTATAGGCAGTAATGCTTTTATTACGAAATCCGTTCCAAATGGTACGAAAGTCAGTGTGAAGAACCCTGAATTACTATTTAAAGGTCATTCACCAGAGGATGTAAAAGAAGAGTTTGTTTTGGATTGGGTGATTTAAAGAGTAGAGAAAATTAATGTAGCGTTAGTTACACAAAAAAACAATGAACCACAAAGGCGCAATGCCGCTGCCCGCGGCATTGCGCCTTTGTGGTTCAATTCGTTTTATCTTCGTGTTCTTTATATTCTTCGCATCTTCGCGGTTCAAATTTTTATTTTTAGACGCGCAGCATTTTTTCTATGATAGTAGTAAGAATTCATCCAATTTATGGTGAATTTTTGCCAACCCTGAAATTGGGAAAGGAGATTGGGTTTTGACAGAGAAAATATGAAATAAAGATGCCTGCTTGTCAGAGTGGGGTGAAAAGGGTAAAGGGGCAGGACAATATCTTTGCAGGCTAAGATGCTTGGTTTAGATTACAGTAAAAAGTAGGAGGCGGAAGGAAAATGAAAAGTTATCAGATGTTCATTAATGGTGAATTTATTGCTAATGAGTCAAGAAAAATGATATCGGTCATAAATCCAGCCACTGAAGCCATTGTTTCTGAAATCCCTGCAGGAACGCGGGAAGATGTTGAGACTGCTGTAAAAGCGGCTGAACAAGCACAAAAATCTTGGGCGAAGCTTCCAGCTATTGTACGTGCTGGCTATCTAAAGGAAATCGCTCAAGGCATACGAGAAAATTCGGAAGAACTCGCCCGTATTATAGCCGAAGAACAAGGTAAAATATTGCCCCTTGCCAGAGTGGAAGCTAACTTTACAGCTGATTATATGGATTACATGGCCGAATTTGCCAGGCGTTATGAAGGTGAGATCATCGAAAGTGATCGCCCTAATGAAAATATTTTTCTATTTAAATTACCAATCGGTGTTATTGGTGGAATCCTGCCTTGGAATTTCCCCTTCTTTTTAATTGCTCGTAAATTGGCACCTGCTTTAGTCACAGGAAATACGATTGTCATTAAGCCAAGCAGCGAAACACCTAATAATGCCTTTGAATTTGCCAAGATTGTGGCAAAGACATCCTTGCCGAAAGGTGTCTTCAACTTGGTATCCGGTGCTGGTTCTGTGGTGGGGAATGCCCTGGCTGGACATCCTAAAATTGGTATGGTAAGCTTTACGGGAAGCGTAGAGGGTGGCATTGCTATCATGAGAGCTGCGGCAGAGAATGTGACGAAGGTCTCTTTGGAATTAGGGGGGAAAGCTCCCGCCATTGTAATGGCGGATGCAGATCTTGATCTGGCAGTGAAAGCCATATGTGCTTCCCGCATTATTAATACTGGTCAAGTTTGCAACTGCGCAGAGCGGGTCTATGTTCATGAATCCGTTGCAGAGCAGTTTATTGCTAAAATGACAGTTGCGATGAAAAATGTTAAGTATGGCAGCCCACTAGAGGATGAAACGATTGATATGGGCCCCTTAGTCAGTAAACAGCAGTTAGAGCAGGTGGAGGCTTCTGTTGCGAAGGCTGTTAAAGATGGTGCTACCTTAGTTGTAGGAGGTAAGCGGGCAGACCGAGGAGTAGGCTTTTATTTTGAACCGACTGTACTTATCAATTGCAGGCAAAATACGGATATTATGCAGAAAGAAACCTTTGGCCCTGTATTACCCATCGCTACATTCAAAGATTTAGATGAAGCGATTGAACTGGCTAATGATTCTGACTTTGGACTGACTTCCTCCATCTATACGCAAAATATTGATGTTGCCATGAGAGCGTGTAAAGAGATTAAATTTGGTGAAACCTATGTAAATCGGGAAAACTTTGAAGCTATGCAAGGTTTTCATGCTGGCTGGCGCAAATCTGGTATTGGCGGTGCTGATGGAAAACATGGCTTAGAAGAATATCTCCAAACTCATGTGGTATATATGCAATATAATCAGAATGTAAAATAAAGAGATGAATCAAGTAAGAGCCTTTGACACGTTTTAGTGTCAAAGGCTCTATTTTATGGTATATAACAATAAGTAGAAATTCATTTTGGATTCATTTATGATGTGCATTATTGTGGAGGCGAAGAGATCCAATTTGCACATCTTGGATAATTTAGATACAATCTATATAAGACGATAAGAATTGATAATTATATACTTAAATAAACTGGGAGTTGTAGTAATATCACTACATTGTTAAAGCCATTTGGAGGATGTTGATGAAAAAGATAGGACTTACATTAGGTGATAAATGGCTGATTGGGATGCTTTGCGTAGTATCGTTTACAGGAATTATTCTTAGTGTGATTCTCTTTCCTGCTCAAGCCAATACAGTTGCTGAAATTCGGGTGGACAATAAGCTGTTTAAATCCATTACCTTAAGGCAAGGCTACTATGAGGAAATTCGTATTGGCGGCGAGACGGAATATGCCATTATTGAAGTCCAGGATGGTAAGATTCGCATACGGCAAGATGATTCTCCCCGCCAGATTGGTGTACAAACGGGATGGATTAGCAAACCGCCCCAACAAGTTGTGAATTTGCCCTATCGTATTGTGATTCACTTAGTATCCAATGAATCTCTTGATGTAGATGATATAGCGCGGTAAAGAGATATTTTGATCTGCAGACCATGGACAGATGGTTTTGCAGATCCCTTTAGAATTCTGTAACAGGCTTTTTTGTAAAAATAATAAAATTTTCCAGTAGAACAATAGTATATCCATTTTTTTACAGGTGAAATACGGAAAATATCGAAAGTAGAAAGAAAAAGAATTTGGTCAATTGTAAGTGAGGAGAGGGAATAAATGCTTGGCGATATTGAAAATATGGAAAAAGTGTCTACTGAATTAAGTTCTGTTAAAGAATTATTTAAAGAATTAGAGGCGATTATTAGTTCATCTTATGATGGAATGTTTATTGCAGATGAAAAAGGCGTTGTTTTACGTGTAAATATTGCTTATGAGCGTATTACAGGTATTAGGGCTAGTGAGATATTGGGGAAGAAGTTAAAAGATCTGGTAGCGGCTGGTTATTATGACCAATCGGTTACCTTGCTGGTGATCGAAAAGCGTGAAATCGTTACTATTAATCAAACCGTAAAAAATAATAACAAGATTTTAGTTACAGGAAATCCGATATTTGATGAGAAAGGTGATTTATTTCGAGTCGTAACCAATGTACGTGACATTACAGAACTTGTGAGTTTACAAAGTCAATTATTAAAAACAAAAGAACAAACTTTGAAGTATAAGACGGAATTATCTCATCTACGAGCACTGCACATTGGAAATAAAGAAATTATTTCCCGAAGCCCTAAGATGGCGCAGGTAATTGAACTTGCCACCAAGATTGCGGATGTCGATTCTATCGTATTAATTAATGGTGAATCAGGTACAGGTAAAGAATTAATTGCCAAGTTAATTCATAAACAGGGAAAAGGAACCTCTAAGCCGTTTATTAAGATTAATTGTGCTGCCATTCCGGAACAATTGCTGGAGTCAGAGCTCTTTGGCTATGAGGGGGGAGCATTTACGGGAGCTAGAAAGGAAGGCAAGCCAGGTTTATTTGAATTAGCCCATAACGGTACTCTATTTCTGGATGAAATCGGAGATTTACCGTTACTTTTACAGGTGAAATTGCTGAGGGCCATACAAGAAAAAGAATTTATTAGGGTGGGAGGTACCAAGACAATTACTTTTAATGCAAGAATTATTGCTGCCACTCATAGAAATATTGCGAAGATGGTAAAGGAAGGCGTTTTTCGTGAAGATCTGTACTATCGGCTTATGGTCGTGCCTATTTACCTGGCTCCTTTAAGGGAGCGGAAAGAAGACGTACCCCTTCTAATCATGCATTTTATTGATAAATTTAATAGTCGTTTTGGTTTTAACAAAAAAATCATGCCACAAGTGATTGATAAGTTAGTCGAGTACTCGTGGCCAGGCAATGTGCGTGAGTTGGAAAATATTATAGAACGTATGATGGTAACGGCACCAAGTGAAGAAATTACTGTGAATCTGGTACCTGAGACCATTATGGATAAAAGTTTTTCCCCAAAGCGTTTAACAAAATTGAAGGATGCAGTAGAGGAGACCGAAAAATATCTGTTAAGTGAAAATTTTAAAGAGTATGGATCTTGGAAGAAAGTAGCTGAAATCTTGGGCATTGATCGAACGACAGTCTTTCGTAAAGTTGTTAGATATGGGTTGGAAAAACGATAATGTTGCAATGCTGCTACTGTTGCAATCTTTCACAATGACTTTTTTGACAAAGAGCAGAAGGGGAATCCTATTCTAATTAGTGCATTCTTGCAACAATTGTTAGAAATATCAGAATAGTCCAAAACAAGGAGGAGAGTAAGGAATTGCTCTTCTTTTTTTGCTGGCATAAATATTGCAATGATATGATGCAAGTAGTTATTTATCTTGCTAATGCATAGGAGAAATTAATAGTTAGGAGGGATTTTATAACAGTATCATTAGGAAAGATGCTTCATTAATGAAAAAGGAAGGGTGTTGTTATGAGTTGGTTAGGCCCTACTTACAAACGTAAATTTGGTGAAGTTCAGCCGCATATTCCATTGGGACCATTTCAATTAAGGTTGCCATTTATTCATTATCGTTTTGAGGTGCCTGATTTTATTCAAGGATTGCTAATGTGTGCCGTGTGCCTGGGTATTATTCCTATATTGCAGGAATATCTAGGAATGCCTTTTGAAATTGCCATTACTATCGTAATATTAAATGGTTTTTTCTATTTATGGCATGCTCATCTGGGGGATCCTGTTATTCCAGGGTGGATCACGCCTGCTATACCCTTGTTGCTCCTATGGCTAAAGACCTTCCCGGAAGGTGTGGACAGATTGCATGCACTGATTGCTTTTGAAATGGAATTAGGTATTTTTGCATTGCTTCTGGGGGCAACTGGTTTGGCTAAAAGATTTGTTGATATTGTACCTGATGCGCTAAAGTCTGGGATATTAATTGGTGCTGGTATAGCTGCTGTAAGGTTGGTATTTGAAAAAGGAGGACGTTTTGATTCTTATCCATGGACCATTACAATTGCCATTGGATTTGCCTTCTATATTTTGTTTTCTAACCACTTTAAAACCCTGAGAAATAAACATGTTATTTTCAAGTATTTATCAGACTTGGGTCTTATGCCATCTTTGGTTTTGGCAATCATAATTGCACCGTTACTTGGAGAATTGCCATGGCCGACCATTACCTGGAGTATTACTGTGCCGCAGTTTTATACCTTGTTTACCGAGTGGACTCCTTTTTCTGCAAGAGTTGGCTGGCCGCCGCTTAGTTTGTATTTGGATGCATTTCCTTTAGTGGCAGCAACCTATGTAGTGTTATTTGGTGAATTGATTCAGGCAGAAGCACTTATTGATGAAGCTCGTGAGTTTCGTCACGGTGATGAAAACGTTCATTATGATGCGAACCGTAATAATATCATTTGCGGTATCCGCAATGTTAGCATGTCCATGTTAGGTCCGGATTTGTCAATGTGCGGTCCCCTATGGGCAGCAATGCAGGTTGTAACTTGTGAACGCTATAAACACGGCCGGGAGGCAATGGATAGTTTATTTGGTGGCGTAGCCTCTTTTCGATTAGGTACATTTACAAGTTACTTTTTAATGCCAATTGTTACCTTAGTAAAACCTATCCTGCCAATTTCGCTTTCTCTTACGATGTTGGTACAAGGCTATGTAGCTGTTCGGGTAGGCGTTTTAAAGGCCCGTACGTTTAATGATCTAGGTGTGGCTGGGATTGTAGCTTCTGTATTGATATCTCGGGGAGCTGGATTTGCCTTTTCTGTAGGTGTTGTACTTTGCCTTTTAATATATGGAAAAGATTTTATCCGCAACTGGTCAACTTATGATACCAGTAAAGATCCAATATTTAATAGCCGAATTGATTCGGAATCAGGCAGCGGTAGTCAATCAGATAGCATTTCGATTGACAAGAATCAACGAAGTTTAGACAGTTAATCAGTAAAAATTGTATAAAAAATAAATGCTTTGCTAATTTAAGGAGGAGATTGAAATGACTTTAAAAACAGCTGAACAGTATGAAGAAAGCTTGCGCAAACTTAACTTGAAGGTTTATCTGCAAGGTGAGCTGGTAAAAAATCCTGTGGATCATCCAATTATCAGACCATCGATGAATTCTGTGAAAATGACTTATGAGTTAGCACAAAATCCTGAATATAAGGATCTAATGACTGCTACTTCACATTTAACCAATCAGACAGTAAATCGTTTTTGCCATCTGCATCAAAGTACAGATGATCTTGTAAAAAAAGTAAAAATGCAACGCCTGCTAGGTCAAAAGACGGCTGCCTGTTTCCAGCGCTGTGTAGGTATGGATGCGATCAACGCTGTTGACAGTGTTACTTTTGAAATGGATAAAAAACTTGGTACTGATTATCATAAGCGGTTTACTGAATTTCTATTGCAAATGCAAGCAGAGGATTGGACGGTAGATGGTGCGATGACAGATCCCAAAGGTGATCGCAGTTTATCGCCAAGCAAACAAGTTGATCCTGACTTATTTGTGCATATTGTGGAAAAGAGAGAAGACGGTATTGTAGTTTGTGGTGCCAAAGCCCATCAAACAGGTGCCATTAACTCTCATATGATTTTGGTAATGCCAACAATTGCCATGGTTAAAGAAGATGCTGATTATGCTGTTTCCTTTGCTGCTCCAGCGGACGCAGACGGCGTGTTCTATATTTACGGACGTCAATCCTGTGATACCCGTAAGTTGGAAGGCGGCGATATTGATGTTGGAAATAAGCAGTTCGGTGGGCATGAGGCACTTATGGTATTCGACAATGTATTTATTCCTTGGGAAAGTGTCTTCATGTGCGGCGAATATGAATTCAGCGGTCTATTGGTAGAACGTTTTGCTGGATATCATCGTCAAAGCTACGGAGGCTGTAAAGTTGGTGTAGGGGATGTATTAATCGGTGCAACTGCACTAGCTGCCGATTACAATGGTGCAGCGAAAGCTTCTCATGTAAAGGATAAACTCATTGAGATGATGCATCTTAACGAAACTCTATATGCTTGTGGTATTGCCTGCTCAGCTGAAGGGCATAAGACAGCATCAGGTAATTATATTATTGATCTTTTGCTTGCCAATGTCTGTAAACAAAACGTTACCCGGTTCCCTTATGAAATTGCCCGTTTGGCTGAAGATGTTGCTGGTGGTTTAATGGTAACGATGCCATCGGAAAAAGATCTGCGCAGTTCGGAAATTGGCAAAGTGGTTGAAAAATATTTCCGCGGTGTAAATTCAGTACCGACTGAATATCGTTTGCGTATTTTGCGCTTGATTGAAAATATTACCTTAGGTACTGCCGCTGTTGGTTATCGGACAGAATCGATGCATGGAGCCGGCTCGCCCCAGGCACAGCGCATCATGATTGCCCGTCAGGGAAATATGGAGCAGAAAAAAGAGTTGGCTAAGATAATCGCAGGTATCCCTCCAAAGTAAATTCCTAATCTTTTAATTTGGAATAAAGTCATAAATATGAGGATAGTTAAATGGAAAAAATGCAAAAAGTAATTAAAGGAAAGGCTCATTCGGTGCTTAGTGCTCACAATGGAGATATTGAATTAATGGAAGTAACATCTGATGGGTTTGTTAAGGTCAGGATCACTGGGGCATGTGCAACATGTCCCAGTGCCCAACAGACCATGTCTGAAGTGATGGAGGCAGCAGTAAAAGAAGCATATCCAGAAAGTAAGGGAGTCATACTGGTACATCAAGTGAGCGATGAACTAATTAATCAGGCATTAAAGATTCTGCGAAAGAGATAGAGCTTACATTATGAATAAGCGGAAAATCAGCATTGTTTTTTGTGGGGGATGCAATCCATGGATTGACCGGGGGCGGATTGCTGCCAAAGTACAAGATATTTTGCTTGGGATGGGCTATGAAGTTTGCTATAACTCCTTGGATGTTGATTTTGTTATATATATGAGTGGCTGTACGGCCAATTGTGCCCTAAAGTATAACCATAACGATTGCCCTTCTGCTGTGGTTGCCGCAGCGACGCTTGATGCCGTTGCGGTAGAGCCAGCAGAATTAGTTACTGACATTGTGACGAAGGTGAGGAATTATTTTGAACAATTGGAGAAGAGTGTATCAAAATAAAATTGTTTCTGCCGAACAAGCAGTACAACATATAAAATCCCAAGATCGTGTAGTGACGGGTCATGCCTGCGGTGAACCGCAAGCACTTATCGAAGCATTAGTAGCCAGGTCACCTGAAATTAAGGATGTAGAGATTGTGCATATGGTTGCAATGGGGCCTGCCAAATATGCTCAACCCGGACAAGAAAAAAGTTTTCGCCATAATGCATTATTTGTCGGAGGAACGACACGAAAGGCAGTAGAGGAAAAACGAGCTGATTTTACTCCCTGCTTTTTTTCGGAAATTCCAAGATTGTTTAAGAATAATATATTGCCGGTAGATGTTGCCTTAATTCAGATTACACCACCCGATGAACAGGGCTTCTGCAGTTATGGTGTTTCGGCAGATTACACTAAAACTGCAGCCGAATGCGCCAAAATAGTGATTGCGCAAGTAAATCATTGTCTCCCCCGGACAGGTGGGGCCAGCATTCATTTAGATGCAGTTCACTTTATTGTGGAGCAAGAGGAGCCATTGATTGAACTTAAACCTCCGAAAATAGGTGATATAGAAAAAGCTATCGGTGAACATGTTGCCGCACTCATTCCAGATGGGGCAACGCTTCAATTAGGTATTGGTGCGATCCCCGATGCGGTCCTATTATTTTTGACAGATAAAAAAGATCTGGGGATTCATTCGGAAATGTTCTCTGATGGCGTAGTGGTACTGGCTGAAGCTGGTGTTATTACTAACCGGAAGAAGACGATTCATACTGGGAAATTTATGGCCACATTTCTGATGGGGACAAAGAGGTTGTATGATTTTGTGAATAATAACCCCGATGTAGAGCTGCAATCCGTAGATTACATTAACGATCCTTATATTATTGGTCAGCATGAAAACATGATTTCTATTAATTCTGCTTTGCAGGTGAATCTGATGGGAGAGGTTAATGCGGAAATGATTGGTCCAAAACAATTTAGTGCTGTAGGTGGGCAGGTAGATTTTATTAGAGGGGCAAGCAGATCACTCCAGGGTAAATCGATTATTGCTTTGCCGTCTACTGCATCGGGCGGTACGATATCACGGATAGCTTGTGAACTGGATCGGGGGGCTGCAGTAACGACTTCCCGTAATGACGTCCATTATGTTGTTACAGAATACGGCATGGCAGATTTACGAGGGAAATGCCTTGGTGAACGGGCAAAATCTCTGATAGCAATAAGTCATCCGGATTTTCGCAGTCGCCTAACGAAAGAAGCACAAGAAAAAGGTCTTATGTAATATGTCATGAGCCCGATCTATTTGTCGAGGGAGGTATTGGCGTGCCTGTTATTACTTTTTTGCAAGATGTTTTTTCCATGGCAAAAGGGCCGTATCACCATAAAATAGGCAGACATACACAACGATTTTGTAGTAAGGCGGCCAAATGTTCTACGAATGAAATGCAAAAGAAAATATTTTTTGTTACTGCAATTTGCGCAGATGAATTTGTTGCAGCCTTACTTGGAGTAGACAATAAAAGACATATTGAACCTTTCAAAAAGCGGACTTTAAAAACTAAAATAGCAAAGCAGCAAATTGTTATAACTGTACGTATTTATATGTCAGCGATATTAACTTTAATTAGCTCTCAAAAAGAAATTTTATTACTAAAAACCGGATTAGAAGAGCAGGAATTATTGCGTATGTGGTGCTCCATATTTGAATATGGACCCTCAGATATGCAATTGTTCAATGAATTACTGTTACCTGCTTATCAGCATGACGGTATAGATGGTTTAAGTATGTCGGTTGGCAAAAGCATTATAGATCAATTGTTTGTAGTAAATGATACACTGAATCCTTCTGAATTGGAAATGTTACAAAGAACAATGATTGAGGATATAACAGCTGTATTGCGACTTTTAGAGGCAGGCAGAGTGGAAGCATCATGAATCGTTTTATTGTGATCAATAGGGAAGCAGCAGATCATATAAGAAAGCTCTTATTAAATAATGGGTTTGCCAGCTGTGTCTGACGGCTGTGCTGCATTGGCAGCACCTGATGCAAAGATGCGCCCTAATCTTCGTATGCCTTCTTTGAGCAGCTCTTCATTATGAGTGGCAAAGCAAAGACGTATTTCATTGCTTTTGGTTCCATTTGTATAAAAAGCCTCACCAGGTACAAAAGAAACACCTACTGTGGCTGCACGGCGAATAAGTTCTGCACCAGAGGCGGGAGGAGTTATGCTGCACCAGAGATAAAAGCCTCCTTCAGGTATATTAAAATTCATATAACCGCTGCAAAAACGCCGGATAGCGCCAACCATAGCATCCCGGCGTTTTTTGTATTCCATGCGGACAGTAGCTAAATGATTCGCCAGGTAATCTTCTTCCAGACAAGTATGAAGAATAATCTGAGAAAGACTATTGCTGTGCAGGTCGATGTGCTGTTTTTCTTGTGCTAATCGATTGATAACTTGTGGAGCGGCGATGACCCAGCCTGTCCGTAAACCCGGAAAAAGTATTTTTGAGAAAGTGCCCATATAAATTACACCGCCATAGGTGTCGAGACTCTTGAGAGAAGGAGGAGGCTGCTGACCGTAGTAGAGCTGACTATAGGGATCATCTTCTATGATAACTAAGCGGTAGCGCGAGGCTAATCGAATTAATTCCTGCCGATCGTGCAGCGACATAACCCTGCCAGTGGGGTTTTGAAAAGTAGGAATGGTATACATTAATTTAGGGCGATAGCGTATGAGATAGTCTTCAAGCAATTCAAAATTTATATTATCAGATGGCGGCAGAGTTAGGATGCGAGCGCCAGAAGCTTCTAATGACTGAATTGCTCCCAAATAGGTAGGTGATTCTACAATCACATAGTCACGAGGTTCTACGAAGACTTTTACAATGAGATACAGACCTTGCTGCGAGCCGGATGCCACTAGAAACTGATCAGGAGCGGCTTGTATTCCCATACGGCTTTGCCATGCGGCTAAAGAATGCCGTAGAGGAAGATAGCCTTCGGTAGTTATGTGGCCGAAATCGGAAACTTCAAGGTCATATTTACTGGATACAAGAGCTTTTTCAATGATGGAGAGAGGATAAAAGGCCGGATCTGGCATACCGGCGGCAAGGGAAATTGTCTCATCTGCCGTGGGAGTAGCAATTAAAGTGCGCAATAGTGATGACAGTGGTGATTTATATTGAGGTGTAAACAATTGATCCCAAAGAATAGTGGCCGATGACTGATCTGTAAATGATGGCTCAGCAACGTAAGTGCCGCTTCCCACTCGTGTTATTATTAAACCCCGTTCCTCCAAAAGTCTGTAAGCGTTAATGATTGTAGTACGGCTAACTTCCAGTAATTTGACGAGCTCTCGCTCTGGAGGCAGCTTGGTGCCAGCAGAAAGGGTTGAATTTTGAATTTTTGCAGCTAAACCATTTGCAAGCTGCAAATACATGGGGGCTGAACTGGATTGGTCAATTCGAATACCACTTAGCATTTTGGTAATATCCATTTATGTAATTCTCCTTAAAAGATAGAATTGGTATTTTAATTATATTATATTGGATATTTACAATTAAATTCCTGCAAGCTATTATAAGTAAAAAAACTGTAAAGTATTGGAGGAGCAGCAATGCAGGAAAAGGACTTTCGCAAGGGTGTAAGTGACACAGTACCTTTAATAGTTGGGATGATTCCTTTTGGTTTAGCATATGGTATTTTGGGAAAGTCCATTGGTTTAACTTCAGGAGAGACCATTGCAATGTCCATACTGGTTTTTGCTGGATCGGCCCAGTTTATCTGTCTGCCGATGCTTATGGAGGGGGCTGGCTTGGCAATGGTCAGCTTTACGACTTTACTAATCAATCTTCGTCATCTATTGATGGGTGCCTCCCTTGCTCCTTATATGAGTGGGCTATCCACGCCATTTAAGGCTCTTCTTTCCTGCGGAATGACGGATGAGACTTATGCTGTGACAATACAGCGTGCACAAGCTGGCTGTTATACAGGAGCCTATCAGTTGGGAAGCAATGCAATATGCTACCTCTTATGGGTGATGTCCACGATCGGTGGTGTTATTTTAGGAGATTACATAAGTGATCCACTTTCCTGGGGGTTGGATTTTGCTATGCCAGCTACCTTCTTAGCCTTGCTGATTCCTCGCTTACGTGACAAAGCTAGTGTAGTCGTATGCCTTGTTGCAACTGTGGTTAGCGTCGGGGCTGTTATTTTAATTCCTGGTAAATGGTATATCATTATTGCTTGCCTGGCTGCAGCTATGGCAGGTGGTCTTATGGGAGGGAAACAAGATGCGATTTGAAATTCTCATGAATATCCTTGCTATGGCGGTAGTGACGTTTGCGACTCGTTTTGCCAGTATAGGGCTTTTGGGAAATGTACCTGCCGGACTTGGACGTTTCTTGAAGCATGTACCTACTGCGATACTTACTGCTTTGATTGCGCCAGCCCTTTTTGCACCAAAAGGTTATATCGCAATAACTTTTTCGAATCATTATCTGCTGGCAGGTATAGTAACAGCCTTGGTAGCTTATAATCGTCAACCTCCTATTGTGACTATGGGGGCAGGTATGACCATGATATTGGTATTGCGCATGATGTGAGTTTGCTGTTTGACGCAAATGGGAGTTCTATTCACAGTAAACATTTTCATAATAATACATATAGGAGGGACTTTGTGATGGCGGTTACTTTTGCAAAACGTATGAAAACATTGCGGGCGTCAGAAATCAGGGAAATACTAAAGATTACTCAGAGGGAAGAGGTATTATCTTTTGCAGGGGGATTACCGGCTCCGGAATTGTTTCCGGTGGAAGAATTAAAGGAGATATCCATAAGAATATTAGAACAAATGGGTAGAGAAGCCTTACAATATTCCACTACTGAAGGATATAAACCCTTGAGAGAGAAAATAGCAGAGCGAATGAACCGGAAATTTAAAACAAGTGTTACTGCTGATAACATAGTAATCACTTGTGGTTCACAGCAGGCGTTAGACCTTTCTGGAAAGCTCTTCCTGGATGAAGGAGATCTTGTACTGTGCGAAAGTCCAACCTATTTGGCGGCCATTAGCGCTCTTAAAGCTTATGGGCCGCGTTTTATAGAAGTTCCCACGGATGACCAGGGAATGATTATAGAAGAACTTGAAAAAATAATTGCAGCACAAAAAAGTATAAAACTGATTTATGTAATCCCTGATTTTCAAAATCCTACGGGAAAAACTTGGTCACTGGAGCGTAGACGTGATTTTATGAAGCTGATACAACAATGTGATATTCCAGTTATTGAAGATAATCCATATGGAGAATTACGTTTTGAAAATGAGATTCTTCCTTCATTAAAATCAATGGATAGGTCAGGAAATGTCATCTTTACAAGCACTTTTTCGAAAACCTTCTGTCCAGGTTTACGTATAGGATGGGTTGCTGCTGATGCTGAATTTATTGAAAAGTATGTATTAGTAAAACAGGGGACTGATTTATGTACATCCATAAGAAGCCAGATGGAGATCTCAGCCTACATGGATGTGTTTGACTTTGAAGCACATATAGAGAAGCTGGTTGCTGTATATCGAAAACGCCGAGATGTAATGGTGGAAGAGCTGAGGAAAACAATGCCCCAGGGAGTACGTTTTACTCATCCTCAGGGAGGTTTATTTCTATGGGTTGAGCTTCCTGAGCATATTAAGTCCATTGACTTACTTCATGACTGTCTGAAAAATAATGTAGCTTTTGTACCGGGGGATTCTTTTTTTCCTAATGGCGGCGTTGAAAATACATTTCGCTTAAACTACTCTAATATGTCAGAAGAAAAAATCATTGAAGGGATACAACGATTATCACAAGCGATAAAAAATGTAATGATATAAAAAAACAGCTGGAGTATTCACTCCAGCTGAACATTAATCCTGCGTGATCTCCGCTGCCTGTACAAGATAACTGTTCTCAGTAACTTGAATACTAGCTAAGGCCGTCTGTATATCTACATTGGCGTATTCAAAGACGAGAGTAGTTTTAGGAGCAGACGAGCAAATGGCGGCAAATAATACGTTCCAGTTAATCGTCCCCTGACCAATCGGCAGGTGATCATCAGATACTCCATGATTATCGTGCAGATGGCAGGCGATTAGCCTCTTTCCTAATTGCGCAATGATATCCGGTAAGTCCCATTGATTAATGTATGCGTGTCCTACATCGAGCAATGCACCTGCTTCTGGTAACATCAAAAGTAGTTCCAGGTATTCTTTCCAATCAAATAATAGAGTGTCCTTTGGCTGTAATCCAACATTTTCAATGAGTATTTGGATCTCATAATTCTTAGACAATAGCAAAAGCTCTTGAAGTCGATGC
This sequence comes from Pelosinus fermentans DSM 17108, assembly GCF_000271485.2. Lineage (NCBI taxonomy): Bacteria > Bacillati > Bacillota > Negativicutes > Selenomonadales > Sporomusaceae > Pelosinus > Pelosinus fermentans. The sequence continues at coordinate 4,548,024 of NZ_AKVN02000001.1, read as the reverse complement.
TGTACTCGCTGGCGGACAACCGTTTTGTCTCCCGTAAATTCTTCATTGGTATGCACTACAATAAATTTGGCATTCCACTTGGCGGCAAATTCAAATACGTCTTTGTAATGAGCCAGATAGTGGCTGTCATTTTCATCAGCTAAATTAACTCCAATGCATGGTCCGTGAATGCTTAAATTTTGCGGTGATTGATGAGGATAAATTTCTTTTAACACTTTATCCCAATGAGAATGATTGCCAAATTCATAAAAAATTTCTAGTCCTAAGCTGTCAGGGAGTTGTTTTAATGCAGTATAGTTAAATCCGATAAAAGATAAGTTGCTGAGGGAGATAAGCAAAGGTTTTGACCTCCTTTAAAATCGTGATGCAATAGAGTATTTTACGTCTAAAGAATAGAAGTTAGCATGCATAGTTATGAGATATTCTGTTTGGAAGTCCAATATTCTTTCCAACATGCCTGTCAAATCCATTTACATGCTGCCAAGAGAAAGAAACCCCCACTGTTCCTGCAGGAATTGGTTGATCCGCAGGAAGCATGCATAGCAAGAGTTGTCCGTCTTGATGCAGGCGAACATGGATACAGCGCTGGCTGCCTAGATGTTCGACAAATTCTATTTGTCCATGGAGCATGGGGGTGTCGCTTAAACAGCATTGTTCTGGACGAATCCCAATCCATAGTTCCTGATGCTCCGCTAAAAGTGTGTGCCATTTAGCGGGGGGATTTACACGGCTGCCTGCAATCCATAAGGTACCATCGCGGAAAGCTCCCTGCAGCAAATTCATCGGAGGAGATCCGATGAAAGAGGCAACAAAAGTGTTGGCAGGACGCTGATAGATGACATCTGGTGTGTCTAGCTGCTGCAGAGCGCCTTGGTTCATGATTGCGATTCGTTGTCCCACAGTCATAGCCTCTACCTGGTCATGGGTAACATAGATGAAAGTTGGGCGATAGAGATTGTGAATTTTGACCAATTCAGTACGGGCTTGCAGGCGAAGTTGTGCATCCAGATTGGAAAGAGGTTCGTCCAGGAGAAAATAGGGAGCTTGTTTCACTAGCGAACGACAAAGAGCTACCCGCTGTTTTTGGCCTCCAGACAATTCGTTTGGCTTTCGTTGTTCGTAGCCTGATAGATTGAGGATTTCTAGTGCTTGCTCCGTTCGTGCTTTGATTTCTCCTATTGGTATTTTTTGAATAAAAAGACCAAAAGTGATATTCTCCCATATAGTCATGTGGGGATATAATGCGTAGTTTTGAAACACCATGGCGATATTTCTCGCACCAGGTTCTACTGTGTTTACAACTTGCCCTCCCATCTTGAGGGTACCTGCTGTGATGTTCTCCAGGCCAGCAACCATTCGCAGTGTTGTCGTTTTTCCACAACCGGATGGACCTAGCAGAACGAGTCGCTCACCTTCTTGGATGGTCATGTTTAAATCTTTGACCACAGTAGTTTCACCATAGGATTTGCAAACATTTTCAAAAATAATTCCATTCATGAGTTCATCTATCCTTTCACCCCAGATTGCATAAAGGTATTCATAATAAAACGTTGGCAGGTTAAGTATAATAAGAGGGGCGGTAAGGCAGTAAGCATGGCGACTGCCATGGCAATGCCCCATTCACTGCCGCCTTCTGCACTGATAAACATTTGCAGCGCCAGAGGCAATGTATACGTGGGTTTATCATGAAGGATGAGCAGTGGCCAAAAATAATCATTCCAAGAGTTAATAAAAAAGACAATTCCCATAGCAATGACTGAAGGTTTGATAAGTGGCAATATGATTCGTGTTAATATGACCCACGGGCTGGCGTTTTCTAATCTTCCTGCTTCTAACAATGGCTTAGGGATATTGCGCATGCTTTGGCGCATTAAGAAGATTCCCATGCCGTCAGCTAGTTGAGGCAGTATGACTCCCCAAGGCGTATTCAATAAACCGAGTTTGGATATAAGCAAATAATTTGGCATCATGACAACGGTAATGGGAATAAAAAAGGTCAATAACAATGTGTTGAAAAGCTTTTCTTTATGGGAGAACTCATAATAAACAAAAGCGAAACCAGCTAAAATACTTGTGATAATTTTAGCAAGGGTGATGCTGCCAGCAATCAATAAGGTATTTAAAATATACTGGACTAGCGGGAGATTTTTCAGCACATATAAGTAATTATCTATTACAGGTTTGGCGGGAAAGGGATTTAACGTGGATAGGAAAATTTGATCCATAGTCTTAAAGGAAGTGGAAAACATAAAGAGGAGAGGCCAAAGTTGAATCAGTACTGCTGATAAGAGTAAAATATGCCAGTACCAGTCCCGATAGTTGTTAATTTTCATAGTGCACCTTCTTGTCTAATACCTTCGTCTTTACAAGCAAAAAGAGGGCATATAGCAGCATCGTTACTATGGCGAAGGCAGAAGCTTTGCCTGTTTGAAAAAAGATAAAACCGTATTGATACACGATGTAGACCAAATTGGTGCTGCCTTGGTCCGGACCACCTTGCGTTAACATATTCACGGGAACAAGGACGTATTGTAAGCCAAATACAACGGTAATTACAAAGACATAAAGGGCCGTTGATGATGTCATAGGGAGAATAATGCGTCGAAAAAGCTGCCAATTGGAGACATTTTCTAGACGGGCGGCTTCAATCAGCTCTTTAGGAACATCCACCATGGCCGCTACTAGCAGAATGAGGTTATAGCCGAAAACTTTCCAGCCGATAATCAGTCCAATAACGATAATCACTAATCCGGACTCTTTGAACCAACGAGGGGATTCTAAACCAATTGCCGAAAGGATAATATTGAGAGGGCCTGCTAAGGGATTCAATATCCAAAGGAAGAGAATACTGGCTACAGCCAGAGAAACTGTACTGGGAATGAATAAGGCGGAACGATAAAAAAAGCTGAAACGATTGAGACGATGAGCAATGATAAAGGATAAAAGATAGGGCAGAATGAAATTTACACAGACTAAAACCAAAATATAGAGAACTGTATTTAAGAGTATTTTGATCAATTCGGCACTGGAAAGTAACTGTAAATAATTTTCAAGTCCTACGAATTTCATCGTAGGGCTTACCATATTCCAGGAGTGGAAACTGAGCCAGATATCTTGTAATAGTGGCCAATAAGCGAAAAGTAATAATGTAGTGGCGGCTGGTGCTAGAAATAAAGCAGACTGCCAAGTAAAACGATTCATTGGATTTGTTGTCCTTCCATAAATAGTAAGCATAGAATGTCGTAAAAACCTTTTGGATTCTCACGACATTCTTAGCAAAAATTGATTAAAGCATAGAATTGATTTTTGCAGCTGCTTGTTTAAGAGCATCGGCAGCAGATTGTTTTCCACTGAGAATGATATCCCGGACATCGATAAGTGCTTGTTCAGCTTGTAAACCATTAGCTCCAGGGAAGCTAGCCCATTTCACAACTTCAGGCATTTGAGACATAGCCACCTGCATGTTTTTATTTTGTTCAGCAAAATCTTTTAATCCTTTAGGATCTTCTGTTACGCCTTTTCTTGGCGGCAGGTAACCAGTGCCTTTACTCCAAAGAGCAAGGGCTTCAGGAGATTCCAGGTATTTAACAAAGCGCCAGGCTGCCTTTTGTTTGTCTGGATCCTGAGAGAAGATCATGAGCAGGTTTCCACCCGCAGGGAGTTTTCTTGTTTTTCCTTCAAAGGATGGAAACTGCGTAGCCATAACGGTGAATTTAGCACTTTTTTCAAAATTATCCCGTTTGCCAATTGTTGTGCATACCATACCTAATTTTCCGCTTAAGAAAGCTTGGAAGCCTTCTTCGTTTGTTGCGTGCAGACCGTCACCGCTTTTCACCATATCAGCTAGTACCTGATAGGCCGCGGATGCTTCGGGAGTGTCAAAACCAGCCACAGTGCGGCCAGCTTTCTTTGCTAAAATTTGTCCGCCGTTCGATTCTATCAAGGCTTGTTGCGCCCAGTTGTCAGCAAATTCCTGCATAAAGAACCCCGTAATGCCAGTTTTCTCTTTAATAGTTTTGGCATATTGTGTTACTTCCTGCCAAGTGCGTGGCGGCCGGTTAGGATCTAAACCAGCTTGTGTGAAAATATCTGGATTATAGTAGAGTACAGGTACACTGACAGAGTAAGGAAGTCCGATTTGTTTACCATCATCAGTTGTAGCTAAAGCCAGTACATTTGGCAGGAAATTATCTTGCAAGTAGGTGTTATCTTCTGGTGATAGTTTTGTGATGATATCTGGTATAGACGCATACTTTAAATTTTCACCTGCATAATTTAAGTAACTATACCCCATTTGTACAACATCGGGATTTTTTCCAGATGCCATAGCCGCCTGCAAGTTTTGTGTTAACCCTTTATACATGTCAGGGTTATATTTTTCTACGACTTCAATATCAGGATTTTCTTTATTGAATTGTTCCACCAGTTGTTTAACGGAAGGACCGCCAAAACTTTCAGCATTTACATGCCAATATTCAATCATAACCTTGCCTGAGTTTTTTGAGGATGCGTTTTGAGAACTGCCGCATCCTAAAGCTGCAATAGTGAATGCTCCGATACAGAATAAGACAAATAGCCGAGTTATTCTTTTCAATGTTTGTCCCCCCTAGATAAATTATATGTATAATAATATCTTTTAAAGAGAGGTTTATTGTTAGAAAAAGATTAAGTCTATATTAAATTCCTAGGGTCTTCACCAGAAAGTACGCTTGACGTTCTGTCAGCTGGGTGGCAGTAGAGATTGCCACGTCGGCTGTCGCCTCCTCGCAATGACAATCGTGTGAAGTGGACATTTTGGTGTTGAGCCAAATTCTAAAGTGCTTTTTTATAGATACTATGGAAGTTAATAAAGACTTAGTTTTTGACTAATATTGTTATATGTGATAGATTGTATCTTAATTAAAATAACAAATTAGAGAGTGGGTTATTATGAGTATACTAAGATCGAATTTATTACTTCTACTTGCCGCAGCTATTTGGGGATTGGCTTTTGTGGCGCAGCGAGTAGGGATGGAATATGTAGGGCCCTTCACTTTTAATGGTGTGCGATTTGCTTTGGGGAGTCTTTCTTTAATCCCCTTGATTCTTTATTATCAAAATCGTTCTCCCAAGGACATTCAGGTGGAGGATAATGCAAGACAGGTAATTATAGCGGGGATGATTGCTGGTGTAGTATTGTTTATTGCCGCAACCTTGCAGCAAATCGGCTTAATCTATACAACGGCGGGGAAAGCTGCATTCATCACTTGTCTATATATTGTAATCGTACCCATTTTAGGAATTCTTTTAAAACAATACGTCAGCATGAGCACTTGGATTGGTTCTGTAATTGCCGTTGTGGGTTTATATCTTCTCTGTGTGAAAGAGGGTCTTTATATTTCCTATGGAGAGGTACTGGAACTTATAGGAGCTTTTTTTTGGGCCATTCACATTTTAGTAATTGATCATTTTTCTTGTCGAGTTCCTGTATTGAAGTTAGCTTTTTTTCAGTTTGTTACTTGTTCTATTTTAAGTTTAATTGCGGCATTATTTTTGGAAACGATTCGTATTGAGTCTATTTATCAAGCTGCTGTGCCCATTTTATATGGCGGTATTTTTTCTGTAGGCGTTGCTTATACCTTGCAAGTTGTTGCGCAGAAAAGTGCCCAGCCCTCTCATGCTGCCATTATTCTTAGCATGGAAACCGTATTTGCTGCCATTGGCGGCTGGTTGATTTTAAATGAAAGGTTAGGTTTTCAGGAAACGTTAGGGTGTGTCATCATGTTCGCTGGGATGCTTTTATCTCAGCTGCAAAATTTGACAAGATCAAAAGAGCGTGTAAATGATGCGATAGTAGATTCGGATTCTAATAAACTGGTACCATAAAGATGTGTAGAATGCCGCTGCTGCGGCACACAAAGGAGTATGCAAAGATTATAGAAATATAACCCTTTGTGTATGTCAGTTAAGGATTTAGAAGAATAGAAAGAAAGAGCGCATATTAAAGAGGTAAAGGGATAAAAATAGACATAACGGGAGATTTAAGACTGTAATCGTTATTGATGATCGTTTTTCTGCTATAAGATCATATTATTAAGGGAATTAAACATTTGACGAAATGTGAAATAGGTATTGACACATTTCGATAAAGGTAGTACGCTCATAGTAGAAAAATAATTCTTCGTTAGGTGAGGCTCCTGCATAAACATAGGCCACTGCCCGGAAATGTCGAGAGACGCCAATGGGTAGAACAGGTATTACCGGATTAAGGTTTTACTTAAGGTGGCTGAGGCTTTTTGGTTTGTACTCTACGTTATGCAGTGCCAAAACTCGTACGAGTGGGGAAGGTGTGAATATATTAAATTCGCTTTTTAAGCCTTCCGGTAACGGGGGCTTTATCTATTTTCTTGTTTTGGATGAACAATGCGGCTGTAGCAGGATATACTATAGTAAAAGGCAAGAAAATCAAACATATAAATATAGAACTTCTTCGTTAGGTGAGGCTCCTGCATAAACACAGGCCACTGCCCGGAAACGTCGAAAGACGCCAATGGGTAGAACAGGTATTACCGAATTAAGGTTTTACTCAAGGTGGCTGAGGAATAGTGTACCTCTACGTTATGCAGTGCTAAAACTCAACGATTGGAGAAGGTCAAAGCAAGTATGGATCATGGCAGCATGAAAAGACCTTCTTATCTAAATGAGAGAAGGTCTTTTATTATCCATTCCCATAGGAAAGCAAAGAAGGAATAGGAGGTGGTTTTATGGATTCCGGACCCAGTGACCATATAAGCAAATATCAATATATCAACTTGTCTGTTCACGTTAAGGCGGGCGGACTCCAGGCAAAGAAGGAGGAATAAAATATGAACGCATTAAAAATGGTAGGTGAATTCTACTTTAGTCAATTAATCGGTCAGTCGATTTATGATAAAGCGGGGAATCGTTTTGGGCGGGTAAAGGACATCGCAGTACGCTGGGAAGGCGTATATCCTCGGGTCATTGGTGTCAAATATGCAAATAAAATACATAATCTGATTCCAATCGAATGGATTGTGCTTCGTGACAATGACAGGGTAGAGCTTGTCGAAAATTTCACTGTAGATCAAACCGTTCCTCTGCATGAAAATGATATTTATGCCAGCAAATGGCTGCTGGATAAGCAAATCATTGATATTAAAGGTTCCAAAATGGTAAGGGTAAACGATATTATATTATCCTGGGTGGTGCAGGATGGAAAGCAGCATATGGTGTTAGTCGCTGTTGACATTGGTGTGCGTGGTTTGTTCCGGCGATTGGGTTTGGAATTTCTCTTTACAAAGTTCAAACAAAATTGGCTGATTTTAGAGTTTATTAAGCCCTTGGAAAGCTGGAATTCACACCTTCAGCTCAATCGCTTAAAGCAGCAGCTGACAGAACTGCATCCTGCAGATATTGCAGAATTGATCGAGGAAATGGATTATAAACGCCGGGCCAACTTTATAGAAAACTTAGATGATCAACAGGCAATTGATACGTTGGCAGAATTAAATCTGGATACTCAGGTAGAAATTATTGAACAAATGGATGCGCAGCGGGCATCTGACATTCTAGAAGAAATGGCCCCAGATGAAGCCGCTGATATTTTGGGTGAGCTGCCGGTAGAGAAATCCGAAGGATTGCTGCAATTGATGGAAAGTGATGATGCTGAGGAAGTTAGAGAACTCATGCAATATGAGCAAGGAACTGCTGGCGCCTTAATGACTAATGAGTTTATTGCATTTTCTTCTCATATTACCACAGAAGAGGCTATCAATCAGCTGCGAGAATTATCACCCACAGCGGAAACCATTTATTATCTATATGTTATGGATGATGAAGAACACCTTCAAGGCGTTCTGTCATTGCGAGAATTAATTGTTGCTGCGCCCCAAACTACCTTAAAAGAATTGATGCATACGAAAGTGGCTGTAGTACAGGATGAAGATAATTATCAAAAAGTGGCGGAAGTCATTAATAAATATAGCTTATTGGCGGTACCAGTGGTCGATGAACAGAATGTTATGGTAGGAATTGTTACAGTCGATGATATTCTTGATATATTAATGCCAGAGCGTGGCAAGCTGGATACATACTCCTGGTTTGCCTTAACAAAAACGGCAGGGCGGGGGCGATAAAGATGAATGCAATAAAGAATATGCGTAAGAGATTAGGATTATTCCTAGCTGTAATGGGACCGGGAATTGTCACAGCATTTGCCGATAATGATGCTGGCGGTATTGCCACCTATGCTGCTGCTGGAGCAAAATATGGCTATGGACTGCTATTTATTATACTGATCAGTAGTTTTTGCCTGGCGATTGCCCAAGAGATATCAGCAAGGACAGGGGCTGTTACAGGACGGGGGCTATCTGATTTGATTCGTGAATTATTTGGTGTTAAATGGACTTTTTTTGCGATGAGTGTGCTGCTAATTGCTAATATTGGTACTACGGCATCCGAGTTTTCAGGGATTGCAACTAGCTTTGAAATTTTTGGCGTGAGTAAATATATTGCAGTACCCATTATGGCATTTTTAATCTGGTGGTTGGTACTGAAAGCAGATTATGGAAAAATCGAAAAGGTTTTCTTAGTGTTATGTGCCACTTTTTTAAGCTATGTGATTTCAGGCATCATTATTGATCCTCCATGGGGAGAAGTATTCGTTGCATCAATTACGCCTACTTTTTCTCCTGATGCGGACTTTCTAATCATGGCGATTGGTGTAATTGGCACTACGATTACGCCCTGGGGACAGTTTTATCTTCAGGCATCGATTGTTGATAAAGGAATTACTGCCGAAGATTACAAGTATACTTTTTGGGATGTGATGTTTGGCGCGTTTTTTACGTGGCTGATTGCTTTTTTCATTATCGTGGCAACGGCAGCCACTTTATATGCGAATAATATTGCCATTGATACAGTTAAGGATGCAGCGATGGCATTAAAACCAATGGCTGGTGAATATGCCAGTTTGCTATTTTCTTTTGGTTTGTTGGGTGCCTCTATGTTGGCGGCATTTATATTGCCTCTTAGTACGGCCTATGCTGTTTGTGAGGCATTAGGTTTTGAAAGCGGTGTTAGTAAAACATATAAAGAAGCTCCTGCTTTTTTTGGTCTATATACAGCCTTAATCGTTATTGGTGCCGGATTAGTACTATGGCCGGATTTGTCGTTGTATCAAGTGATGCTTACCTCTCAAGTGGTTAACGGTACGCTTTTGCCCCCCATTCTCATTTTTATGGTGCTGATCGCTAATAATAAAAGCATTATGGGTAATTATGTAAATTCTGCATGGTATAATGTGGTCTCATGGACGTTTACCGTGGTGTTAATTGTATTGACCTTCATGTTATTAGCGTCTACGTTAATGCCGGATTTTATGGAGAATTTAGTAAAGTACTTAGGGCTATAAAGAAGACTAAAAACTGGTATTGGAAATTAAAGGTTAAAACAAGGGGGATGTCGAAAGAAACTTTTAAATATAAAATGGGGGGAATTAGCCATATGTTTTATGATTTAATTGTTTCCAATCGATCCTATCGACGTTTTTATGAAGAACACAGTATCTCAGAGGAACGGTTAAGAGAGCTTGTTAATTATGGGAGATTATCGCCTTCAGGAGCTAATAAACAGCCTTTAAAATATATCATATCAGGGGATAAAACAAAGAATGAATTAATATTCCCCCATTTACTTTGGGCGGGTTATTTAAAGGAATGGGCAGGACCAGAAAAAGGAGAACGACCTTCTGGTTATATTGTGATTCTTCAAGATACAAATATAGGACCGAGTGGTGTTGATCATGGAATTGCAGCACAAAGTATTTTGCTTGGAGCACGCTCCATGGATCTTGGTGGATGCATGATCCAAAGTATTAAGCGCGATGAGCTAAAGGCTACATTGCAGATTTCCGATCAATATGAAATTCTGTTGGTTATTGCTCTGGGCAAGCCAAAAGAAACTGTTATTCTCGATGAAATTGAAGATGGGGATGATATAAAATACTGGCGAGATACAAATTTGGAACATCATGTACCAAAACGTAAGTTAAAAGACATAATTTTGGAATGATCACCGAAGTAAGGGAAAATTTTAATAAGACTTATAATGCAGGCTGCCTCACTACGATTGTTTATGTAGTGAGGCAGCCTATTGATATATATCATGCAACACGATGAGCAACAATGAATATGGTAATCTTTTATTATATCACGATTCAAGGTGGCTTGGTGGTCTGACCATGTAAATGAAATTAGCATCAGGAATCGGATCTTTTAAAGATGTGCCAGCTTTTCTATGCTCTATGTGGTTCTTTGTTAGTATATAGAGCATTATTTCATTTCAAAACCCTTAGTTTCCAAGAAGTTTTTCATATGAGGGCGCTGCTTGTCTTTTAGGAAAGTCGACATACCTTCTGTCCAGGTATTGCTTCTTTCCCCATTGGTTCTTGCGATGTAATAATCTCTAATGCTATGATCATATTCTTTTAAGACTTCTTCATCTCCCTCAGTATGATAACTATCCTCTTTAAAAACTAAGGATAAAGGGAGACGGGGTTTTACTTTATTTCGAATTTCCGGATAGCCCAGACACATGCCAAATACAGGGTATACGTTATGGGGGAGGTTTAATGACTCACAAACATCCTCAGGATTGTTTCGCAATGCACCGATATATACACCGCCAAGCCCCACTGATTCTGCGGCAACCATGACATTTTGTGCTGCTAGGCTCGTATCTACAGTCGCTAAAATGAAGTTTTCCGTATAACCGCTTTCAAATCTTTTATTGTTCATTCTACAGGCCTTGCCTAATCGGTTTAGGTCAGCACAAAATACTAAGAAAATAGGGCTTTCTTCAACACAGGACTGATTGCCTGCTAATTTAGCGATGGATCTTCTCTTATTTTTGTCTTTTACCCTGATAATGGTATAGGCTTGGATGTGATTGGAGGTGGAAGCTTGCTGGCCTGCCTTGATGATTTCTATTAGTAATTGATCATCAACGGACTGCGTGGTGAACTTTCGAACCGATACATGTTTTTTTAACAATTCGATTACATGATTCATGATAAAACCTCCTAAAAAATAAATGCCAAGACGATTTGAAGTGAGTTGCTTTGCAATGTCATGTGATTTACACTAGTAGTAAGGATATAATGTTGTAATACCGTATTGTTTAATGCTACATAAGGGTAGAAAGGAGATTGCCTTGTGAAGAAAAATCCAAAAATAATATGCTTCCTTCTAACATTAATACTTTTAATCGGAGTATTCTTTTATTTTCAAAGACATGATATAGAAAAGGAAAGCAGGTCAGTGAATGGTACGGAAAAGATCCCTCCCGCTGAAACTGTAACTCTAAATAGGGAGGGTGATGGTACTGTTATAAAGGTGAAAGAGGAGCAGCCTGTTGTAGTTCCCACTAACCAGTTGAAAGATGATAAACTAACCCTATCTTCCATGCCGACAGTAACCTCACGAGAGGATTCTGTAGATTTGAAAGAGCATACCTACTCCATTAAGAATAAAAAGAAGGAAATCATTCTAAGTCCTGGCGTAAGTCTTCAACCTAGTAAAGGCATTACGATTAAAATACCTGGTGAAGAAGAAGTGATTAAAGTCCAGCGTGATAAAACCTATCATTCAGATAGTATTCACATGTTTTGGGAAAAGAAGTATTAAAATGATCCTTCTCTTCCCAAATGCTCTGCAAATTCTACAGGCGGAGGCAGGGTAGATACAGCCCACCATGGAGAGTGATCCTGTAGTTCTTCTAATGAGTATCGGCCTGTAGCTACTGCAATAGTTTGCGCACCAATGGCCTTACCACAGTCAATATCGTTGGGTGTATCGCCAATAACATACACTTGATCCAATGGCACTTGCGGGTAGTTTTGCTGCAGCTTTGTGAGTGCTTGTTTGGATATCTCTCTGCGATTGTAGCAATTGTCACAAAAGGCACTGGAAGAGAAATCAAAGAAGCCATCCAGCCCATATTGGCGCAGTTTTGCTTTGGCACCAAATTCGGTGTTGCCTGTAAGGATTAGGCAAGTGTAGTCTGATTGTTGCTGTAGATAGAGCAGGATATCTTTTACTGAGGGAGTAAGGTGACCCTTGCGGGCTGCTAAGTGGCTTGGTAATACTTTTTCGTAAAGGCTGACTAGATTGCAGATTTCATGGACAGAAGGTTCCCGTCCTGTGGCGAGAAGGAGTATTTGATGGGAGATGTAATAGTCAGTCATGCCAGCTGTTTTGATAGTGGTAAAATCAATTTTTGTGTGCAGGGATTCGGAAACTGCTTCTTCAAAAGCATATAAGCCAGCTTTAGCTGTTTTCAATAAGGTGCCATCAATATCCCAAAATAAAATCTTCAAGCGATGCGCCTCCTTCTTAAAAATGATTCTATACTATAATTAGATACTTACCTTCAATATCCTTGTTCTATATAATTTTTTCTTCTTATGGAAAAAATATTTACAGCGAGAGTTAAAATGTTTTAAATAAAGAAAAGAGCTTAAAATAGTAACATAACAATAAGGAGAAGAAATGAAAATCGCACAGTTATTATTGACATGGTATGAAAATTCTAAACGGGATTTACCATGGCGCAGGGATAAAGATCCCTATAAGATATGGGTTTCAGAGATTATGCTGCAGCAAACTCGGGTAGAGGCTGTTAAACCCTACTTTGATAGATGGATGGAAAGATTTCCCGATTTAGAAAGTTTAGCAGAGGCCGAGGAAGAGGAAGTGGTTCGTCACTGGCAAGGGCTGGGGTATTATTCCCGGGCCAGAAACCTGCTGCAGGGGGTACGAGAGGTCAGCCAATCCTATGGGGGACAAGTACCGCAAACGAAAGAAGAAATGATAGGTCTTGCCGGTGTTGGTGATTATACAGCCGGGGCTATTTTAAGCATTGCCTATAATAAAAAGGAGCCAGCTATTGATGGGAATGTTCTGCGGGTTTTTAGCCGATTATTTTGTGTAGAGGAAGATATTTCTTCTCCCGCTGCTAAGAAGACTATAAAACAGCTGGTTGCGGATGAGATGTCCGAAGAACATCCAGGTGACTTTAATCAGGCTTTAATGGATTTAGGATCATCCATTTGCATTCCGAAAACACCCCGGTGTGCCCTATGTCCGCTAGTTGACTGCTGCTGCGCACAAAGAAAAGGCAAGGAAGGACAGCTTCCTGTAAAAAAGAAAAAAGCACCGCCTAAAGCAGTGCGTCTTATGGCAGGAGTGATTCGTCAAGGCGAATTCTTTCTGTTGCATCAGCGGTCCAATAAAGGTTTACTGGCGGGAATGTGGGAATTTCCAACGGTAGAAATTGGGGAAGATGGGGAAGCTATGGATAGCTTTCGCCAGGGCATTCAAGAAAAGACAGGTCAGGTAATAGAATTAGAAAGATTGCTGCTCCAATGCACACATATTTTTAGTCATCGCCAATGGGATATTTCCTTCTATTATTGTATCGTTGCACCGGATCGAATCGTGCCGAATGATAGGGAACTAAAGTGGGTAAATCGTAAAGATTGGGAGAAACTATCTTTTGCCGGACCTCATCGTAAAATGGAGAAGTACTTAGCAGAGAAAAATAGTCAAGAGAGCTGGCAGTCCTTCGAATAAAAACTGGAGAGGAGATTGACTATGAAAAAAATTTGGCTGGCAGGAGGGTGCTTCTGGGGTGTAGAAGCCTACTTTCAACAACTTAAGGGAGTGGTGGGTACCAAAGTAGGATACGGACAAGGACGGATAGAAAATCCTACGTATCAGCAAGTGTGCTCGGGAACAACAGGACATACAGAAGTTTGTGAGGTTACGTATCATGAAGAGGTGCTGCCTTTAAGGAAATTACTAGAGCATTTCTTTAGAATTATTGATCCAGTAACTCTTAACCGTCAAGGACCGGATCAGGGGACCCAGTACCGCAGTGGAGTGTATTATTCCGATGAGATGGAAAAAGAATGCATCCTGGAATTTATTAAGGAGCAGCAGTTATCTTATTCAGAACCTATAGTGGTAGAAGTAGAGCCTGTAAAGAATTTTTGCTTGGCAGAAGCATATCACCAGGATTATTTACAGAAAACACCCAATGGATATTGTCATGTCAATTTAATGCTGGCAAAACCGGAAGAAAAAAAGAGATAAACTGATGAAGTGAATCAGATGCAGATGGAGTCTTACCTTCATCTGTGTTTTTATTAGGTATCATCCTTATGCAGGCAGGAACAAGGTGATTCATGTGGAATGTTATGCAGTCATGGGGTGGTTTTTTTGTATATGAAAAAAAAGAGAATATCTCTACAATATAAGATTATGCTATTAACAGTAGGGATTGTGTGCCTGGCTTTAACCTTGGCTGGAGCCTTTGTCATTCATCATATTTATCAGGAAATTCAAGACGATATTGGCAGTCGAGCATTAGACATAGGAAGATCCATCGCCGAAATGCCCCAGGTTCGAGAAAACATACTTCACAATCATCATCCATCAGATGTATTGCAGCCCATTGCAGAGGAATGGCGCAAATCAACAGGGGCGGCATTTATTGTAATTTCAAATATGAATCAAATCCGTTTGTCCCATCCAACTTCGCAGAACGTAGGCACACCTCTGACCAGTTTATATCGCGAACCGGTATTAAAGGGGCAGGAATATATGTACATTGCCAAGGGCAGCTTAGCACCTTCTCTACGGGCGAATGTGCCTATCTTTGCAGTAGGAGGGCAGCAAATCGGTTTTGTATCCGTCGGCTTTTATATAAATGATATTTATAACCAGGTTTTAGAAGGGGGCAAAAATGTTTTATATGCCTTGCTAATCGCTTTGGCACTGAGTATTATTGGCTCAGCACTGGTCGCAAAAAATATAAAGAAAGCCATTTATGGCTTGGAACCTTATGAAATTGCTACGATGTTTAGAGAAAATGAGGCTACTCTTGATGCCTTGCGGGAAGGGGTCTTGGCCGTTGATGTAAATGGAACAGTCCGTGTTGTTAATAATGAAGCTGCGGCCATTATTGGAAAAAGACCAGAAGAAATATTTGGTCAGCCGATAGCAAACTTTATTGCCCAGTTGCGCCTGGATCTTGTTATTGACAGTGGTAAGCCATTGTATGATTATGAGCAGCGTGTGAATGATGTCATTATTCTTGCGAATGTTGTTCCCACCATTGTAGATGACCATGTTGTAGGGGCAGTCATTGCCTTTCGGGACCGTACAGAAATTTCCCGTTTGGCAGAAGAAATGACAGGTGTACATCGTTTTGTAGATCTTCTGCGCGCCCAAACCCATGAATTTAAAAATAAACTTCATGCCGTTGCGGGACTCATTCAATTAGGATCTTACGAGCAAGCCGTTGATTTAATTATTGAAAGTTATGATACGAATCAAGGCGAGTTTGAAAAATTGCGGTACAAGATAAAAGATGCCGTTACCTTCGGTTTGCTGGTGGGGAAGATGAGTCGTGCCAGAGAACTTGGCATTGAGTTTATTGTTACATCTGATACCGCAATGCAAAGCTTGCCCGGCCAATTAACCAGTGGGGATATGGTTATTATTTTGGGCAATCTCATTGAAAATGCAACAGAAGCTGTTACAGCGGCTAAGAGTAAAACCATCATACTGCGTATCCGGGAAGAAGAGGCGGGAGTTGGGATTATGGTCCAAAATTCGGGACCTTGGATCGATGAGAGTTTGGGTGAGCGTATTTACGCGCGGGGCATTTCTGGCAAAGGAGCCCATCGAGGTTATGGTCTAGCTTTAGTGTCAGAAAAAGTTAAGGTGAATAATGGCCTAATTTCTCATTACAACTTACCAGATGGTGGCGTAGAATTTAAAGTATGGATTCCTTATTGTAATAAAGGTGAAAATAAGGAAGAAAATTAAAGTACTAATTGTAGATGATGATCCTATGGGAAAACTGCAAATGTTGTTGGAATACATGCCCGTGGGCAGACCTATCCATCGCTTTAAAATGAAGTGATGGATAGGTTTCTTCTTATAAGCATAGAAAGTATAAGTTTTTAAGTGTGGAAAAGGTGAGATATTATGAACCACAAAGGCACAATGCCGCTAACGCGGCACACAAAGGAGTGCACAAAAAAATAAATAAAACCCCTTTGTGTCCTTTGCGTCTTTGTGGTTCAAAAGGTTTTTATTTTTAAAAAGGTAGCGTAGCGTTTTCTATTTTGCTTCTTTTAAAGCAATTGTCTTTTCGCTATAGTAAGGATAGACTGGAAAATTCACTAATGTTCATATATATGTTATATTTAATCATCGCACCTTTATTTTCTGTTATTTCAAAATCATAGTTTGTGCAGGGGGTAAAATGGGACATATTGTTAATAGTGAAAAGGAATATCGATTACTTCAGCAGCGCTTAGATTATAATATAACAGGGGCACCTTATTCACCGGTTTTTATTGAAATTTTAAAACTGTTATTTTCGGTGGAGGAAGCCGATATAGCCAGGCAGATCCCATTGCGCCCCACACCATTAAAAAACTTAGCACGCAAATTGAATATGCCTGTAGAAAAATTGCACGATAAGATATCGGTCATGGCGGAAAAGGGGTTAGTATTTGATGTAGAGCATAAGGAAGAATGTTATGTAGTATTAGCACCTGTTGTTATTGGTTTTTTTGAATTTGTTTTTATGCGCACCCGAGATGAAATGCCATTGAAAGAATTAGCCCATCTCTTTGAACAATATATGTTTCAGGATGACCGTTTTGCTCATAGTATATTTTCTGAGACAACTCAATTAGGGCGGTCCTTAGTGCGGGAAGAGGCGCTGACTTCTGGTGATTATACGGAAATATTAGACTGGGAGAAGGCAAGTTCTGTGATTCATTCGGCAAAAACCATTGGATTATCTTTATGTGCTTGCCGCCATAAAGCAAGTCATTTAGGAAAAAGTTGTAATGCTCCTCAAAAGACTTGTATGACCTTTCATGGCAGTGCCCAGATGTTAATCAAAAAAGGCATGGCCGAAGAGATCAGCAGCAAGGAAGCGATGGCTGTTCTAGAGCAATGTAAGGAAGCCGGGCTGGCGCAAATTGCCGATAATGTGCAGAATCATGTAGGATTTATCTGCAATTGCTGCGGCTGCTGCTGTGGTATGCTGCATTCGATGAAACATTTTACCATGGGTTATGCGGTAGTAACCTCTAATTGGCTGGCACAGATTGATGGGGAAAAATGCCGTGGCTGTAATGCATGCAGGAAAGCCTGTCCATTAGGGGCGATTGTACCAGAGGAACAAAACCAAAATAATAGCACTGGCAGGCGCGTTTTTTGTGATGAGGAATTGTGTTTAGGGTGCGGTGTATGTGCAGCGGCATGTAAATTTGACAGTATTCGCATGAAGCCGCGGGAAAAACGCGTACTTGTACCTGAAAATACCTTTGACCGAATGATTTCGATGGCTATTGAAAGAGGAAAGTTATCCAATTTTATTTTTGATGATCCTTCACGTCTGAGTCATCGAGCCTTAGGAAGAATTGCTGCTATGATAGAAAAATCTTCACCTGTGAAGGCATTCTTAGCGATTGAACCGATTAAATCAGTATTTTTGAAGAGTATTATTGCAGGTGCCAAGAAATTTGTATAAGGGAATGGAGGTCTCATTAGGACGGTAAAGGATGAGCATAGCTAACGCTTCGCCGTGTTACTTAACCTACGCTTATAGTTATGCTCATCCTTTACCTGTTTGTGGCTATAGATAGTTGTTTTCGAAAGAGACTACAAGAACGTTCCAGGAGGTGGATTGAAGTGAATATTACGAATAAAGAAATCGAAGAGGCAGTTTCCCAAAATATTATTACCCAGGAGCAAGGGGAACGTTTGTGGCATTTATGGAGTGGAAAGGAAGAGCGCAGAAACGGTTTTCAGATTTCACATTTAGCCTATTATGCAGGAGCGCTGATTGTTATTTCCGCTATGGGATGGTTTATGGATACAGCTTGGGAAGTTCTTGGCGGTATGGGAATGTTTAGTATTGCTGTATTATATGCATGTTGTTTTGTTTTCGTTGGAAGGCGCTTATGGGAAAAAGAAAGCCTGAAGGTTGCAGGAGGATTACTGATTGTACTGGCAGTATGTATGACCCCTTTAGCAATTTTTGGCTTAGAGCGGACTCTAGGATGGTGGCCGCAATCCTATCCGGGTCATTATCTGGATCATTATGAGTGGATGCGCGGCGGCTGGATTTGGATTGAATTGGGGACAATTGCAAGTGCATCCCTAGCCCTGCGATTTTTTAAATTTCCTTTTTTAACAGCTCCCTTATTTTTTTCCCTATATTTATTGTCCATTGATGTAACACCTTTTTTCTTTGGGACAGGCAGTGAGTGGACAAATGTACGCTGGATGTCGTTATTATTTGGTTTAGTGATGATGATTCTCGCATTTCTTACGGACTATTATTGCCGCAAACATAACTATAAAGAAGATTATGCTTTTTGGGGATACTTGTTTGGGACCAGTGTTTTCTGGCTGGGCCTTACGCTTCTTGACAGCAATCAGGAGTGGTCCAAAATACTGTACTGTCTCATTAATGTCATTTTATTAATTGCAGGAGTCCTCCTCCAGCGCAAAATATTCTTGGTGTGCGGTGCGATTGGGGTAAATGGTTATATTGGTCATTTGGCTTATCGGGTATTTAATCATTCCATACTTTTTCCTTTTGTTTTGAGTTTTGCTGGTATTGGAATTATTTATATTGGCATTCTTTATAATCGAAATCAATTAAAAATAGAAGAGTACATTAAAAATAAAGTACCAGAAGCAATTCGAAAGTTTCTGCCGAAATGAAGAAACTGCCGATTGATGAGATTCTGTCTACAGTAAGACAGACAATAGGTAATGCTGTGAATACCGTTTTAGTAGCGCCGCCAGGGGCTGGTAAAACCACACGTCTTCCCTTGGCCCTCCTAGGGGAAAGTTGGCTTACAGGGAAAAAAATTCTCATACTGGAACCGCGACGTTTAGCCGCCAGGGCTGCAGCTCGCCATATGGCAGTTCTTTTGGGAGAAAAAGTAGGAGAGACGGTAGGCTATCGGATTCACCTCGATAGCTGCGTCAGTTCTAAAACTCGTATTGAAGTGATTACCGAAGGAATTTTGACGAGGCTGCTGCAGAATGATCCTGGACTGGAAGATGTTGGGCTGGTAATCTTTGATGAATTTCATGAGCGCAGTATTCATGCTGATTTAGGACTGGCCCTTTGTTTGCAGTCCCAGTCTGTACTGCGTGAGGATTTAAAAATCCTAATTATGTCTGCGACCTTAGACACAGCACCGATTGCATCCTTGCTGGGAGATGCACCTGTCATCATCAGTGAAGGTGTATCTTTTCCTGTTACCACTCATTATATACAGCGTCCAATTGCAGAGCGTATTGAGCTGGCTGTTGTCCGGAAGATCCAGGAGGCTGTTATAGCAGAGCAGGGAGATATATTAGTGTTTTTACCTGGGGCTGGCGAAATACATCGTGTTGAGTCCCAGCTTTTAAAAATTGGCATGCAAAAGAATGCCGTAATTACTAAACTTTACGGAGGCTTATCGCAAGAAGAGCAGGATCTTGCGATTTTACCCCAGGCATTTGGAAAGCGAAAAATCGTATTAGCAACTTCCATTGCCCAGACGAGTATTACCATAGAAGGAATGCGCATTGTGATTGATAGCGGTCTTATGCGGATGCCCCGTTTTTCACCTCGTACTGGTATGATGCATTTAGAGACGGTTAAGGTGTCACGGGATGTTTCTGAGCAACGTCGTGGTCGGGCAGGACGCACTCAGGAAGGAATTTGTTATCGCTTATGGACCTACGAGGAAGAATTGGCTCATATGGACAAAAGCACTCCGGAAATTATGGAGGCTGATTTGACCTCCTTGGTATTAGAATTAGCTGCTTGGGGGATACAAGATCCAGGTGAATTACAGTGGCTTGATCTGCCGCCTGAGCCTGCCTTCCTCCAAGCTAGACAATTGCTTTTTCAGCTGGGAGCTTTATCTTGTGACGGACGTATTACTCCGCATGGTCAGCAGCTGATAAAAATTGGTCTTCATCCTCGTATTGCTCATATGATCTTTCAAGGCATAAGGTTAGGATATGGAAAAATCGCTTGTGAAATGGCAGCTGTGCTGAGTCATCGAGAGCTTTTTCAAGGCTTGTCTGATGCTGATTTGCGATTACGTATTGAAATGGTACGTAAGGGCAGCTATCATTCCATCCAAGCCGAAATTCGTTATTGGAAGCAGATTTTTGCCGTCTCCCAAGGGGGAAATGATAACCTGGAAGCCTGTGGTCTGCTGCTGGCCTTCGCTTATCCGGAGCGGGTTGGTCAAGGACGGGGAGATGGACGTTTTTTGCTGCGTAATGGTCATGGTGCAGTGTTTAAGGAACCCCAATTGCTGGCGGCGGAACCTTACCTGGTAGCCGCTGAGTTAGGGGGAGACCAGCAAGGAGAAAAACGTATTTTTTTAGCAGCACCAGTTCAACTCAATCTGATAAAAGAGCATTTTCAAGAACAGATCAGTGTGCAGGATCGCATTGCCTGGGACCATGAAGCAAAAGCTGTACGGGAACGAAGAGTCGAACAATTAGATGCACTGCTTTTAGAAAGTATGCCTTTGGCAAATTGCAATAAAGAAGAACTTCTTTTTGCTCTCCTTCAAGGAATTAAAGAGGAAGGACTGCATCTTCTGCCCTGGACAAGAAATGCGTGTCAATTTCGTCAGCGGCTTATGTTTATGCATGAAATTGATCATGATTGGCCAAATGTGTCTGATGATTCCTTGCTGGCGACATTAGCAGAGTGGTTAGGTCCCTATTTATATGGCATGACTAACTGTGATCACCTGCAGCGACTAAACTTGGCAGCCATTCTTGGAGGAATGCTTAGCTGGGAGCAAGGGCAAAAATTAAATGAATGGGCACCAACTCATATTCTTGTTCCTAGTGGGCAGCGTATACCCATTGACTATAGTGATGTTTCTGTACCCGTACTGGCAGTAAGGCTGCAGGAAATGTTCGGCTTAAAAGAGACGCCGAACATTGGAAAGGGGAAAGTAGCGATAACTCTTCACCTCTTATCTCCGGCTCATCGTTTGGTACAGGTAACAAAAGACATCGCTAGCTTTTGGGAGAATACCTACTTTCAAGTGAAGAAAGATCTTATGGGACGTTATCCGAAACATTATTGGCCGGATGATCCCCTTGAGGCCATGCCAACCCATCGTGTTCGTCCTCGTCTTTAAAGAAGCTATGAAATTGATTTTGGTAATAAAGTGAAATAGACTGCCGCAAAATTGGGCAGTCTATTTTCTATAAGTTTAATTGAAGCGTTTTCTGGGGTATTTTTCTTATTTTACGCTACGATAAAAGCTTTTTTAAAATGCCATATGAAATAATATCATTCACATTTTCAACAAAAGGAATATTAACAGGATTGCGGCTGGCGATAGCACCACGCAGCAGGACTGGGGTAAAATCAAGATCAAGGGCGCCTCGATAAGTAGA
Source organism: Pelosinus fermentans DSM 17108 (assembly GCF_000271485.2). Lineage (NCBI taxonomy): Bacteria > Bacillati > Bacillota > Negativicutes > Selenomonadales > Sporomusaceae > Pelosinus > Pelosinus fermentans. The sequence continues at coordinate 4,526,494 of NZ_AKVN02000001.1, read as the reverse complement.
TAGGACACAATATTCCGCGCAATATCCTGTAAGAATGAGAGTATCAACCTGCAGTTCACGCAATAATGCCTCTAAGGAGGTTTTATTGAAAGCGTTGCCATAGGTCTTGTGGATGTGAGGATCTGCAGGGAGAATCCCAAGGGATTCTGGCAGATCAAACCTTTCTGTACCTGGCAGCAGATCAATTTCTTTCACCATGTGCTGAATACAAATAATCGGTAATCTCTTTTCCCTAAATAATTCAATTCCCATGTTAATTTGGGCAATTGCCTGATTGAGGGATTGAGTGGTCTCAGGGTTTTTGAAGAATGCTTTTTGCACATCAATTACTAAAAGAGCCGGCTTCATATAAAACACCTCTTTGTCATAGTATTTTATAGTATTAATACGACAAGATTCAATGCACTCCTGCGAAAAAAAAGAAGATTATTTTTAAATTGAGAACTATTCTTATATGTATGATCTTCCTAAATATGATATAATTTATTAGTAAGGATTAAATAATATTTATTATTAAGTAATAGATTGAAATATAGATTTTAGGAGGTTGAAATGGAAGAAGTTATGAATGCGGTTACTCACGGTATTGGTACTTTATTATCGGTTGCAGGATTAGTATTGTTAACGGTATTAGCTTATTTACACGGAGATATTTGGCATATTGTTAGTTTCAGTATTTATGGAACGACATTGGTGTTGTTGTATTTGGCTTCGACCCTTTATCATAGCTTTACGAATGAAAGAATAAAGAGAATCTTTAAGATTCTGGATCATTCTGCTATTTACTTGCTTATTGCAGGGACTTACACACCATTTACCTTGGTACCTCTTCATGGTGTATTGGGATGGACTGTTTTTGGTGTTGTATGGGGGCTTGCTATGATTGGAATTGTTTTGAAAATATTTTTTGCCGGACGGTTTAATATTGTCTCTACCTTGTGCTACCTTGGTATGGGTTGGTTTATTGTCTTTGCGATCAAACCTTTGATTGCAACAGTTCCTGCCTTAGGAATGACTTGGCTGCTGGTAGGAGGTTTATTTTACACATTAGGAAGTATTTTTTATCTGTGGAAAAAGATACCTTATAATCATGCCATCTGGCACTTGTTTGTTTTAGCGGGGAGCATATCTCATTTTATTGCTGTATTCTTTTATATTCTGCCAGTTCCATTACGCTCTTAGCTGACAAAAAAAGTTGATATACAGTGAAAAGAGCAGAAGGTGTTGCTCATAATTGGGCGAAATTATATACAAGATTATGCAAAGTGCTGATCCTAGAAAAGAATACAGGAGGCATATGTTGAAAACATTTAATTTTCACAAAGCATTTTTATGTAGAAGTAGCCGCGATATACAGCACTTTCCTGGGAAGAAGTATTATTGTTGTTCGTTAGATAAAGAGAGTTCTGAAATCACATATGTTATCCATGTGGATACAAAGATCGTTGTGGATGCTACTCATGCTTTTTTAAAATTGCTAAAGTATGATGTTGAAGATTTAGGTAATTTCTCTATATATGATATCATTGGCGCTGAGGTGGAAGAGGTAAATGCTAATATTCATAAAATTGTAAATCACGGGCTGCTAGAAATCGGTTTGCGTCAATATTGGTGTAAAGATGGACAAATGCTCTATGTTGGCAGCTCCTTTAAAGTTGCCCAACGTGACAGTGAACAATATTTAATGATTACGTTAAAGGACGTAACGGAATTGCAGCAAATGCGCAATCGTTTGCAGCTGGCTTTACAAGTGTTTGAACATGCCAGTGATGGTATTTTGGTGACTGATATAAAAGGGATTATTCAATATGTGAATCCTGCTTTTGCAAAGCATACGGGATACTCCATGGATGAGATCGTAGGAAAGACGCCTGGGATATTAAAATCAGGCAGGCATCAGGAGGAATTCTATCAGGATATCTGGAATTCGTTACATACAGATGGACTGTGGAGAGGCGAGATTATTAATAAACGGAAAAATGATGAGCATTATTCCGAATGGGTAGTAATTGATGCTGTTAAGAATGAATTGGGAAATGTAACGATGTATTGCGGAATCTTTAGAGATTTATCAGAACGTATGAAATATGAGGAAAAAATTCGCTTTCATGCCTATCACGATGGTCTGACTGGTTTGCCCAATCGTATATTATTTTATGAGAAGATCAATCAATGCCTTGCCTCGGCGAAGCGCTATCATCATATGATGGCTGTGATGTATGTTGATCTTGATGGTTTTAAACATGTAAATGATAACTTAGGGCATGACAAGGGAGACTTGCTGCTGAAAGCAGTTGCTGATCGTTTAAAAGAATGTGTAAGGGAAAGCGACATTGTTGCCCGGATGGGCGGTGATGAGTTTACTTTAATTTTGCCCGAAGTAGAAAAGAGAGCGGACGTTGAAATTGTAGCTGAAAAAATAAAAAAGCAATTAAATCAGATCTTTGAGTTATTAGGCTGTACGGTGACCATTTCCAGCAGCATTGGAATCAGTTTCTACCCTGCGGATGGAGAGGATGTAGACAGCTTAGTCAAGAAGGCCGATAATGCCATGTATCAAGCCAAAGCATCTGGCAAAGACGCCTACCGATTCGCTGATCAGGCATAATGATTTTCCTAGTATATAAAAAAATAATGAAACGCGAAGATAACGAAGAATTATAAAGGACGCGAAGGGATACTATTCTTTATAGTCTTCGCGTCTTCGCGTTTCAAAAGGCTTTATTTTGAAAAAGATGTGAAAGATTTTTCTTATTATAAAAACGGATCTTACAGTTTTTTACTGGAGATCCATTTTTAATGCAATTGAATTTAAATAAAAAGCAAATAGGAAAGTCCTTCTTTTGGTATTATAATAGAGAAGACGAGATTGTGTTCAGCAAATTGGAGATGCAGATGAAAGAGACGTTAAGGAATTTTTGTAATTCAATTCATATTGAATGTATGGGAATAGCAGGCATTGGACCTTATTGGGAATTAGAAAGAATTTTAAAAGAACGTATTGATAAAGGGCAGTATACGGAATTTGAGGAAAAAGATCTAAAAAAGAGAATTGATCCTAAGGCAACAATGGAAAATGTACAATCGATTATTGTATGCATATTTCCTTATTATGTTGGAGAGCGGCCGGAAGCGAATATCGCAAAATATACCTGTGGGCTGGATTACCATACGGTTATAAGAGACAAATTAGAGGCAATAGGAAATTTCTTAACGAAACAGCTGCCGGAATTTGAATATAAAACTTTTGTTGATAATGGACCGTTAGTTGATCGCTATCTGGCGTATTTAGCAGGACTCGGGTTTTATGGGATAAACAGCCATATTATTACTGAAAAATATGGCTCTTATGTAGCAATCGGCTATATTCTTACCAATTATCCTTTTACAGTTGATAAACCATTACAACGTACTTGTCTGCAATGCGGTAAATGCAGTAAAGCATGTCCGGGAGAGATTATTCTTGGTAACTTTGCCATTGATCCAAGAAGATGCAAATCGTATCTGACACAAAAAAAAGGGGAATTAACAGCAGACGAAATCAAGATTATAAAAAAGACGAATTTGGTCTTTGGCTGTGATAGCTGTCAGGATGTGTGTCCGCATAATTCTCAAATTGCCTTATCTAACATAAGAGAATTCCAGGAGAATATTGTGCAGCAGCTAAGCTATGAAGAATTGACGAATCTATCAAATAAAGAGTTTAGCAGAAGATATGGAGATCGGGCTTTTAGCTGGCGAGGCAGAAAATTGCTTGTAAGAAATTTTGGATATATAATGCATTAAAAACTTATGGATTAATAGTTTGTCACTGAATAAATAAATAAAAACCCTTTGTGTCCTTTGCGTCAATTCGTTTTATCGGTTTTTTAATTTATCGAAAAAAAATATAATACAGAAGGGATGGCGTATGAAATGGAGTCAAATAAAGAGAAGTTAGTACAACGATTTATCGAGTATGCTGGTTTTAATACCCAATCGGATGGGGAGCAAA